>CAYTRF010000116.1:0-2115 GCA_964440065.1 uncultured Cocleimonas sp.
ACTCTACTAGCGATGTTGAAGCTGCACACGTTATTGATAGCATCGTAGCAATCGGTGGATAAAATTAGTTTAAAATAGATTCATTTAAGGTTTATTCGTTAATTACTTTAACAGGCTTACAAACAGCATCACGAGAAAGGTTTATAAGACTTATTTTTGTGGTGCTGTTTTTTTTTGCATTATCCTTTACGCCACTTTCTTTCATGTCCTTTGCTTCGGCAGAGAGCCTAATACCTGCCAATATTCTTGAAAAAATAGAATCGAAAAAGCTGTATAACTCAAAACAATGGAAACGGCTTTTACATTATAAAAAGGGTAAAAGTGAAATTGATGATCCAACTTTTTTCCACTCTAAAAATGGAAAAACAAATTTAAAAGCTGAATTGCACGCGAGTATTTTAAAACTAATAAACGACAAAACGGATAATAAAAACAGCACGTTTTGCTATTACCCATCTCGTTCTCATTGGATTTTAGAAAAGCTACCTTCACTTAAAAAAATTATTAAACAACCCAAATGCGAAGCATTAAAAAAAGAGCTCGCCTCACTTGATGTAAAGCAGGTGACGCTAATTTTAGCCTCAGCACATATTAATTCTCCTGCCTCCGCTTTTGGTCACACCTTCTTAAGGTTGGACTCAAGCAAAGACACTGTCTTAGCATCTTACTCTGTTAATTATGCGGCAATCACCGCAGAAACTAATGGCATTATTTATGCCTACCAAGGGCTTTTTGGCGGCTACCAAGGTCGTTACTCGGTCGAGCCATATTCCAAACGTGTTGAGACCTATAGTGACTTAGAACAACGCGATATATGGGAGTACCCTCTTGATCTTACACCCGCTGAAATCAATCGATTAATATTGCATGTGTTAGAAATTCGTAACTTTTACGCAGATTACTTTTTCCTATCAGAGAATTGTTCATACAATCTTTTATGGTTATTAGAAGTCGCTAAAGATGATGTTGAATTGACCAGTAAATTTGGTTTTAAGGCCATTCCAATTGATACTTTAAGAGAAGTAGCAGAGGAAAATTTGATCAAGGAAATTGTTTATCGCCCATCGAAACGAAGAAAGATTTTAACAAAAAGCAGGGCTATTTCGCATATTCCTGAGGCAATTGGTTTTGCTAAAAGCAGTGACTATGACTTAAAAAAGCTTGAAGGGCTTTCTAACAAGCACAAAGCAAAGGCATTGGAATTAGCATCTCATTTATTGCAATTAAATTACGCTAAGAAAAAAGTCAGCAAAAAACATTATCTAAAGCATTTTATAAGATTATTAAACGAACGCAGTAAACTAGGTGATGTGCCTGAGCTTGAAATACAAAAACCGATCTCCCCTAGAAAAGGGCATAGCTCGAATAAAGTAAGTATTTCGACAGATAGTGAAGGTAGTGTCGGCTTGCGTTTTAAAGTTGCATACCATGATATTTACGATAATGAGTCAGGGTTTATTCCTGGCGCTTATATTAATTTTTTTGACACATCGCTAAAAGTCAAAAATGGCAAAGCGAAGCTAGAGGAAATTAATCTATTGGATATTCGATCCTATGCATTACAGGATTCAATTTTCAAACCTATTTCTTGGCAGGTGGCATTAGGTGCAAAACGGGTGTTTGATGATGGGCTTGATCCCTATTTTCAAGTTGGGGCAGGAATAACACGCGGTAATGAGAAACTGTTTAGCTTTGTAACGCTAACACCTAGCTTTTACAGCAGGGATGATTCCCAACAGAGTATTTCTGCAAACTTTGGGCTTATCTATAACCCAAGTTCTTCATTGAAATTAGGTTTGCAAGGTAAAAAAGAATGGTTTACAGACGATAAAACAATTGTTGAAGTCGAGCCTTTTGTGACATATCAAATATCTAAAGATAAGGCGCTAAATTTACGGTATAAATATGAAACTCTTAACGGCAAAAGTGATGAAAATGGAGAAACTACGTTGTCACTTTTTTGGTATTTTTAGGTTTGGTATTGCTTGGTATTGAAGGAGAGATTATTGTTTACAAACCCTCCTTAAAATATTCCACAGCCATATCAACAAAAGCCCTAACTTTAGCTGAAAGGTGCCTCTTAGATGGGTAAAGCAGTGATAAGTCAGATGTGGT
>CAYTRF010000116.1:2148-5289 GCA_964440065.1 uncultured Cocleimonas sp.
CGCGGTTCCGTTATTAAGTGCTTCTTGTACAATAAACTCTGGCAACCATGCAATTCCCATTCCGTTTATCATGGCATCACAGATGAGATTGCCATTATTCGTAAGTAGCTGCCCCGTTACATTAACCGATTTTCTTTCACCTTTATTGTTTTCGAAATGCCATTGTTTTATGGATTCATCATAAGCATATAGCAGACATTGATGACTTTTTAAGTCTTCGGGCGCTTTTGGTTCATCGTATTGTTTAAGGTAGTCTGGAGATGCACAAAGTACAAGATGGCAAGGCGCGAGTCGCCTTACGATTAGAGAGGAATCGGCGAGTACGGCAATTCGTATTACCATATCGAAGCCCTCATCAACCACGTCAACTTGTCGGTCCTGCATGTCGAGGTCAATATTAACCAGTGGGTATTTCTTTTGATATTTAGCGATTAATGCACCTAAATAGCGCACACCAAATGACATGGGGGCATTTATTCTTAATGTGCCACGTGGCTCAGTTGTAAGGCCTGTGACAACACCTTCCGCTTCTTCAACCGACTCTAAAATGAGCTTTGCTCTATCATAAAAAGCAGTGCCAACTTCTGTGGGCGTTAAACGTCTTGTGGTGCGATTGAGTAAACGTCCGCCAAGATGTGCTTCTAACTTTGCTAGCTGTTTGCTTACAGAGCCTTTGGAAAGGTTAAGTTCATCCGCGGCAAGACTTAACTGACCTGTTTCAATTATTCGGCAGTAAAGTGCCATTGCTTTTAGTTTATCCATTGCATTCCAAACGGTATAAATATAAAAAAAGTAAGAAAAGTGGGGGGGTGTGCTTTTCTCTTATTGTTTCCAATAAGGAAACAAACTATTTATACATGGCTTATTTATTCCTTTCAAGTTAATCCATATACTTGGTTCATACAGTAAGGAAAGATTGAATGAAAACTAGTAGAAACATAGAGAAGATAGTAATCGGTTCAAATACATCTGATGGTGATGGGGTGCAACTAACTCGTATGATGGGTTCTACTGAATTGGATATGCTTGATCCTTTCTTACTTTTAGATGCTTTTGGATCAGATAAACCCAATGACTATATGGGTGGATTTCCTCCCCATCCTCATCGTGGATTCGAAACAGTTACCTACATGCTAGCAGGAAAAATGCGCCACAAAGATAGCGCTGGAAACGAAGGTATTATTGAAAAGGGTGGCGTGCAGTGGATGCGTGCGGGTAAAGGGATTGTTCATTCTGAAATGCCTGAGCAAGAAGATGGCTTACTTGCAGGCTTTCAATTATGGGTGAATTTACCTGCCTCCCATAAAATGGATGATCCTTTATATCAAGAGTATGAGAAAAGTGAAATTCCTGTGGAACGACGAAATAATTCTACTACGCTTAAAGTGATAGCTGGGATTACAACGAACGGGACTCAAGGTGTTATCAAAAATGACTGGGTTGATCCCGTTTACTGGGATATTAATTTAAATAGTGGCGCTCAGTTTATTGATGAACTCCCAGTGGATCATAATGCTTTTATTTATGTGGTTGATGGTGTGCTCAGTGTCGGTCAGTCAGAAGAGTTTGTTAAAAAAAACCAATTGGCTGTGCTCAGTATGGGTAATGAAATACAGGTTAGCGCACAAACTGATAGCCGATTTTTATTAGTTGCAGGAAAGCCACTTAATGAACCTGTCGCAAGAGGTGGGCCATTTGTAATGAACACAGCAGAAGAAATTAAACAGGCCTTTGTCGATTATCAATCTGGGCAGCTAGGTTAGGTACACTCCTTTAAAGGGAAAAAAATGATTAAAAATACACACCTAAGTTTTGGTTCTATAAGCAAAAGTCTACACTGGGTAATGGCGATTTTGCTAACAGGATTGTTTGTTATGGGTTTATACATGACCGATCTTGGTTACTACGACCCGCTTTATAACACTCTGCCGTGGTGGCATGAAAGCTTCGGTTTGTTGACGATGTTTTTATTGCTAGCAAGATTTGTCTGGAAGGTGACTAATCCAAGCCCATTGCCACTAATGACGCACAAAAAATGGCAAGTATTTTTAGCGCATTGGTTACAAACTTTTTTCTACTTTCTGATTCTGTTAATTTGTATATCGGGATATTTTATTTCAACAGCCAAAGGCAAAGGAATAGAGTTTTTTGACTGGTTTGAGGTAGGTGCTATCACATCAAATATAGAAGAAGGACGTGCTGACTTGATTGGTGATGCACATGAAATTTCGGCGATTTTACTCGCTGTTTTAGTGGTGTTGCATTCGCTAGCAGCGCTTAAGCATCACTTTATTGATAAAGATGAAACATTAAAACGGATAGTCTAAAAAGCTATTTATTAACCACAGAGGAAATACATTATGAAAAACTTATCCATGAAGAAAATAATAACAAAATATTTTTTGGCATTATCACTAAGTGCAGCACTTTTAGCATCAGGCACGGCCTTTGCGGCAGATTACGCCATTGATAAAAAAGGGGCGCATGCCTTTATTCAATTCAAAATAAAACACTTGGGTTATAGTTGGTTATGGGGTCGCTTTAACGATTTTGATGGATCCTTTAGTTATGATGAAAAGAATACGGGAGTTTCAAAAATTGAGGTTACTGTGCAAACCAAAAGCGTGGATTCAAATCATGCTAAGAGAGATAAGCACTTACGAAGTGATGATTTTTTAGACGTAGCAAAGTACCCAGAAGCAAAATTTGTAAGTACTGCTTATGTTGAAGGAATAGATGGAAAAGCCGTTTTAAAAGGTAACTTAACCTTGCGAGGCATTACCAAAGAAGTGTCTGTTGATATCCATAAAGTAGGTGAAGGAAAAGATCCTTGGGGTGGTTATCGTAGTGGTTTTGAGGGCACTATGACTATCAAACTTAAAGATTATGGAATCAAGAAGGATTTAGGCCCAGCTTCTGCTGAACTTGAACTACTCATTTCTTTAGAAGGAATAAGGCAGTAATACCGTCATAATCGCGCCCCACAAAAAAACAAGGAAAAGTGGGGGGGTGTACTTTTTATAATTACTAAGGCAATAAATGAACGCAAAAACAGAAGATTGGGAAAATTTTTATCAAACAGGAAAAATGGGCTGGGATAGAGGTGAATCAAGTAATAACTTAAGTTATTGGCTAGAAAAT
>CAYTRF010000117.1:0-5284 GCA_964440065.1 uncultured Cocleimonas sp.
AACTTGACTCATAATAGGTAAATCAATCACATCATCACCTACATAGGCAATTTGGTCTCGACTGAAATTATTTTCTTCTAATAAATCATTAAACGCGGGAATTTTGTCTCGATAGCCTTGATAGATTAATTTGGGGTTTATGCCTAAATTTTCAGCACGGTGTTTAACGAGGTTGGATTTTCGCCCAGTGATTATGGACACTTCAATACCATTTTCTAATAATAAGCGAATTCCGTGGCCATCTTTTGAATTAAAAGCTTTGTATTCCTGACCTTGGTTGTCAAAAAAAAGGCTACCATCGGTTAATACCCCATCGACATCAAAAATCACTAATTTTATTTGTTTAGCTAGTGATATTATTGAGTCATCCATTTATACAATTCCCGCTTTTAATAAATCATGCATGTGGATTATGCCTTCTACTTTATTGTCTTTATCAACAACAGGTAATACGGTAATTTCTTTTTCTTGCATTAAATTAACAACATTAATGGCTAATTCATCGGCTGATGTTGAAAAACAATTTTGATGAGCAACGTCACCAATGGTGATTTCTTTCATATCAATACCTTCTTCAAAACATCGACGTAGATCACCATCAGTGAAAATACCAAAGAGTTTATTATCACTATCTACCACCAGAGTAGCACCTAATTTTTTGCCTGTCATTTGTAGGATTGCATCTTTTAAGGATGTTTCTGGTGTGCATAGTGGCGTGTCATTGCCTTTATGCATAATATCTCTAATATGAACCAATAAGCGCTTACCGAGCCTACCACCAGGGTGAGAACGCGCGAAATCTTCAGGTGTAAAACCTCGTGCTTCTAATAAAGCAACCGCTAGTGCATCACCCATAACGAGGGTGACAGTGGTGCTAGAGGTTGGCGCAAGACCCAAAGGACAGGCTTCTTTTTCTACTGAAATATCCAAGTGATAATCCGAAATTTCTGCCAGTGGGGAGTTTTTATCTCCAGACATACCAATAATTTTAGCGCCAAGGCGTTTCACAACCGATGCTAGCATAACCACTTCTTCGGTCGTTCCAGAATTGGAAATAGCAACCACCACATCATCACCTGTAATCATACCCAGATCACCATGTAGAGCTTCGCCCGGATGCACAAAGAATGCGGGTGTCCCCGTACTTGCTAAAGTAGCAGCAATTTTATTACTGATATGACCTGACTTGCCCATGCCAGAAATAATGACGCGCCCAGTACAGGCGAGAACAGCTTTACAAGCTAATTCAAAGTTCTCATCAAGCTTGTCATGCATTGCATTGATTGCTTCAACCTCAGCCTCAATGACCGCTTTTGCAAGATTGATGAAGTTCGATTTATTTGTCATTAGTTAGATTACAAGTTTATGTTGTAGTTTGATAATAGATTAAAGCTTGATAAGCGATAAAAAACAGCACCAAAACAGCACCATTAAAACGGGTTATTTTAAAACGTGAACGTTTAAAGCAGCCAAAACTAACGATTAATAACACGACCGTTAGAAATAGCATAATGGGCATATCTCGACTTAAAACATCTTCTGGTAACGTCAATGGGCTTATTAAGGCAGGAATCGCTAAAACAGCCAAGGTGTTAAAAAGGTTGGAGCCAACAATATTCCCCACGGCTAAATCAGTTTCTCCCTTACGAGCGCTACTTATTGTGGCTGCTAGTTCAGGTAAGCTGGTACCAATTGCGACAATAGTAAGGCCTATAACTAAATCACTAACACCTAGCTGACTAGCGATATTGGATGCTCCCCAAACAAGCATTTTGGAGCTGATCAATAAGAGGATAAGGCCAATAATTGTCCAAAATATTGCCTTTTTAAAGGGCATTTTATCGGGTAGTTCTTCAATACTTTCATCTATCAAAGGATCATGGCTTGATGCTTGTTTTTTTGCTGAGATAATCATCCATGACAGTATCATAGCCAAAGCAATAACTAGAATTATCCCATCAATTCGGGAGAAGTAACCATCTATCATAAGCACCCATGCCAAAACAGCCGAAACGAGAACTAAAGGTAACTCTTTTTTTAATAACTGCGAATGAACGGGTAAGACAAAAAATAGGGCGGTAATACCAAGCACCATAGTTATATTAGTGATATTAGAACCAATGGCATTACCAATACCTAAACCAGGATTGCCTTGCAAGGAAGCTGTAGCAGTTACTAACATTTCAGGTGCTGATGTACCCAAGCCAACAATTAGCATGCCGACAATTAAGGGGGATATACCAAAGATTCTGGCAATGCTGGCAGCACCGTCGACAAAACGATCGGCGCTCCAAATTAATAACATTAGCCCAAAAAAGACCGTAAGCGAAAAAATTAGCATAAATTATTATTCTATTATATAAAATAAAAGCAGGGATTATACAGAAATCAAGAGAATGAGTAGCCATAATTAAAGCCATCGGGATTATGAATTTGGGCGTGAAAAGATACAATAACGCGATCATCTTTGCCTTTGTAAGGAAAGGGCATATGTTTAATATGCGGCGGAAAAACAACTAGCTTTCCATCTTCAGGGTATGAGTCAAAATGCGTATCTTGTAAATACATATTACCAAACTCACCATGGCCACCCGCACCAACTTCCATGTGTGGCCCATAAAAACGCGTGACACCATTGGGTAGAGTAGCCGCGTCATGGTCATGTTTTGATTTATCAGAATCCCCAGCTTGCACATAGTAAACGCCAGACCATGAACAGTTACCGTGTATATGTGTTTCATGAAAAACATGATCGTTAGACATTTGAAACCATAATCCTGTGATTTCAATATCAATACTTTTAGGTTGTCCCCAGTAGGGTGCATTTACTTCACTGGCGATTTCAAAAACGCCGTCCATAATAAATTTAACCAGCTTTTGGAGTGATTCTTCTTGTTTGTACAATTCGTAAATATTATCGTTACTGGCAAACATGGATGACTTCTTGGTTTCATTTGCATTGCGATGTTTATAAAAAAGATCAAGTAACTCTTTATTTACTTTTTGATGCTGTCCAAACTTTTTTGATAAAAAAGGAGTAGGCCATAGCATCTGAATATTAGGATTTTTCTTTTGTTTGTTTGGTTTTTTCATCAGTTTAGAATGCCTAATTTTTGTAGTGTTTGAGTTTAATGGAATAAATAATTTACAAATAGAAGAGTAATTATATTTGTTTTAAGTTGCTTTGAATACTGTTTCAAAACAAGCCAGTATGTTAGCATTCGCTAATAATATTTTTGTATGAAAGCTAGGTATCAATGACTCGTTATATCTTTATCACTGGCGGTGTGGTTTCTTCCCTTGGAAAGGGTATAGCAGCCGCGTCTTTAGGCACAATATTAGAAGCGCGTGGTTTAAGCGTCACCATGATGAAACTTGACCCTTATATCAATGTTGATCCAGGGACGATGAGTCCTTTTCAGCATGGCGAAGTTTTTGTTACCGAAGATGGTGCAGAGACAGACCTTGATTTAGGTCACTATGAGCGTTTTGTTAACTTTACCGCAACACAATTAAATAATTTCACGACAGGCCGAATTTATAGCCGCGTCATTCGCAAAGAACGTCAAGGCGATTACCTGGGTGCCACCGTTCAAGTCATCCCTCATATTACTGATGAGATAAAACGTAGTGTTCGCGCAGCAGCTAAAGGCTACGATGTTGCAATGGTTGAAGTGGGCGGAACGGTGGGTGATATTGAGTCACTGCCTTTCATGGAAGCCTTACGTCAAATGGGTGTGGAAGAGGATGATCATGCGCTCTTTATGCATTTAACCTTGGTTCCTTATCTGGCAGCAGCAGGTGAGCTTAAAACTAAACCGACTCAACACTCGGTTAAAGAGCTTCGTTCAATTGGTATACAACCTGACATTTTACTCTGTCGCAGTGAGAGACCGATACCCGATAAAGAACGTAAAAAAATAGCTTTGTTCACCAATGTTCAAGAAAAAGCAGTCATTCCTGCGATTGATATGGATAATATCTACAAGATTCCGCTGTGGTTACATTCGCAAAACCTTGATCAGATTGTTGCCGATAAATT
Source organism: uncultured Cocleimonas sp. (assembly GCA_964440065.1). Taxonomy (GTDB): domain Bacteria; phylum Pseudomonadota; class Gammaproteobacteria; order Thiotrichales; family Thiotrichaceae; genus Cocleimonas. The sequence goes on from CAYTRF010000117.1 coordinate 4,043, forward strand.
GCAATTGAAAAATTTAAAAGAAGCAGATCTTTCAGACTGGGAAAAAGTTGTTAATGGCATGGCATTTCCTAAATCCGAAGTTACTGTAGCCATGGTGGGTAAATATACGGATTTAACCGAGTCTTATAAATCGTTAAATGAAGCGTTGAGCCATGCGGGTATTCAGACAGAATCTAAAGTAAATATAAAATATATAGACTCAGAAAAGTTGGAGAAAGATGGACTTGAAGTGCTTAAACAAATGGATGCTATATTAGTGCCAGGTGGGTTTGGCTCTCGCGGTGTTGAAGGTAAAATTGCCGCTATTAAATATGCGCGTGAAAATAAAGTGCCTTATATGGGAATTTGCTTGGGTATGCAGTTGGCAACGATTGAGTATGCTCGCAATGTAGCGGGTCTGGAAAATGCTAATAGCACAGAGTTCGATGTAGAAACCCCTTATCCAGTGATTGGTTTGATTACAGAATGGATGACGGAGGATGGCGACATAGAAAAACGTGATACTAAATCCGATATGGGTGGCACCATGCGTCTTGGTGGACAAAAAAGTTTTTTGATGAAGGATAGTTTGGCAGCAAAAACCTATGGTAGCGAAGAGATCGTTGAAAGACACCGTCATCGTTATGAATTTAATAATAATTTTCGAGAAGTGTTAATTAAAAAAGGGTTAATTTTATCAGGTGTTTCACATGATAAAACCTTAATCGAAATGATTGAGCTTGCTGATCATCCTTGGTTTTTAGCCTGCCAATCACATCCTGAATTTACCTCACACCCAAGAACGGGACACCCATTTTTCACTGGCTTTATTAATGCTGCATTAACATTTCAGGCTGAAAAAAAACAGATAAGTAAATAAGTGACAACTATGAAACTATGTAATTTTGATGTTGGAATAGACCAACCTTTCTTTTTATTATCAGGACCTTGTGTGGTTGAATCTGAAGGTTTGACTCTTGAGATAGCGGCCACCATGAAAGAAATGACCGATGAACTGGGTATTCCTTATATATTCAAAGCCTCTTTTGATAAAGCTAATCGCTCTTCACATTCAAGTTTTCGTGGCCCAGGAATGGAAGAGGGCTTACGGATTCTTGAAAAAGTAAAAAACGAATTGGGTATCCCTGTGATTACCGATGTCCATGAAGATACCCCTTTAGATGAAGTGGCTGAAGTGGTTGATGTCATTCAAACCCCAGCATTTTTATGTCGCCAAACTAATTTTATACAAACAAATGCTAA
>CAYTRF010000118.1:0-5271 GCA_964440065.1 uncultured Cocleimonas sp.
CATTTAAGAATGAGCGGCAATACTCTCAAGAGGAATTGACCAGTTGGGCCAATCGTCATGTATTTCTCACCACACTCATAAGTACCATATGGGGCTTGGCAGGAATTGTCTTTTTCCCAAATGATTTAGCCCATCAAATACTATTAGTTTTAATTTTATTAAGTGTCTTACTCTCCGCTATACCCACTTTAGCAGCCTCACGGATTGCCTATTATTTGCAAATCTTCGTTACTTTGGTGCCCGTCATTATTTTACTTTTCTTGAGTAGAGAGCAAAACCAGAGCCTTCTGGCTTTATCAATGATTGTCACAGCTGCCACATTAATGTTAATTGCCAATTATATTTATCAATTACTGTATGAATTACAAAATACTCAAGTTGCCTTACAAGATTTAGCGGATACAGACCAATTAACGCAAGTGGCCAACCGCCGTCATTTTGATAGAAAATTCAAATCTGAATGGCGTAGAGCGATGCGTGAAAGAACACCAATTTCTCTTTTGTTAATAGATGTCGATCATTTTAAAAAATTTAATGATACCTATGGTCATCAGGCTGGAGATGTGTGCTTGCAAAAAATTGCTGAATCAATGGCATCGGTGACGCATCGTCCTGCTGACTTAGCATCTCGTTATGGTGGTGAAGAATTTTCGGTTTTACTGCCTCTAACATCACAAAAAGATGCTGCTATGTTAGCTGAGCGCTTAAGAAGAAAAATAGAATCTCTAAAAATCGAACATTCGCAATCAGAGTTCGGTATGGTTACGGTCAGTATCGGCGTGTCATGTTGTGAACCCGCGTGGGACTTCACGGGTAAAACCCCTGATGAAGAACAAAAAGTAATTTTCCCTGCTATGTTGTTGACAGCAGCTGATAATGCACTTTATGTCTCGAAAGAGCAGGGAAGAAACCAAGTGTCAGAACAAGGCTGTGGCGATCAAAAACTATCAAAAATTCTACAAGAACAAGCTGAAAAGATTTAATAGAAATAAGCTGATTATATTATTATAAAAAGTACACCCCCCCACTTTTCGGTCTTTTTTTTCATCGAACCATGAAGCAAACAAAAACAATCAATCCAGATGAACTAGCGGAGCTGCAAAGGCGCATTAAGAGTTGTCGAAGTACCCAGCGTTTTAGTTTTAGCCGTGAGTTAAAAAAGTTAACAGCAAACAATAAAACAATAAATTCTGAGCAATCTTTAAAAGATTTCGATCTCTTAAAAAAGAGAATGACGGCCTCGATAGCGTATCGTGATAAACGGTTAGAAAATTTACCTACACCAGAATATCCAAACCTTCCCGTAGCGGATAGACGAGAAGAAATCATGGCAACTATTCGTGATAATCAAATCACCATAGTTTGTGGTGAGACAGGTTCGGGTAAAACCACACAGCTACCGAAAATGTGTTTGGAGCTAGGTCGTGGTGTTGATGGCATGATAGGCCATACTCAACCGCGTCGTTTAGCCGCTAGAAGTGTAGCCGCTCGTATTGCTGAAGAGCTTAAATCAGAACTAGGTTCAGTGGTGGGTTATAAGGTTCGTTTTCACGATAAAACAAAGTCAGATAGTTACATTAAGCTGATGACTGATGGCATCTTATTGGCAGAAATTCGCAATGATCGTTACTTAAATCAATACGATACCTTGATTGTGGATGAGGCGCATGAGCGTAGCTTAAATATTGATTTCTTAATTGGTTATTTACGCTGGTTATTGCCAAGACGAAAAGATTTAAAAGTGATTATTACCTCAGCAACCATTGATCCTGAGCGTTTTGCTAAGCATTTTAATTTCACAGGAAAAGAGGGCGATGATGCACCAATAATCGAAGTCTCTGGGCGTACCTATCCTGTCGAAATTCGCTATCACTCCCTTGTTCCAGATGTCCCTGATAATAAAACGGATAATAACGCCAAACAAGAAACAAAAGAAAAAGATATGCTACAAGCCATCGTCGATGCCACGGATGAATTAATGGCAGAAGCTCTCGGTGGAATTCTCGTATTTCTATCTGGTGAGCGCGAAATAAGAGAAGCCAGTGATGCACTGAGAAAACACCATAAAGCCAGTGTTGAGATTCTCCCCTTATTTGCGAGACTTTCGGGAGCAGAACAAAGTAAGATATTTCATCCAACAGGCGCGCGTCGCATTATATTAGCGACCAATGTGGCAGAAACTTCATTAACCGTTCCTGGTGTTAAATATGTCATTGATACGGGTTTAGCGCGTATTTCACGTTACTCATGGCGTTCGCGTATCCAACGCTTACCGATTGAAAAAATATCCCAAGCATCCGCTAACCAGCGCTCAGGGCGTTGTGGTCGTACTAGTGATGGTATTGCGATTCGTCTGTATGGCGAAGATGACTTTGAAGCACGTGCTGAGTTTACGTTGCCTGAGATTCAACGGACTAATTTAGCATCCGTTATTTTGCAGTTAGCATCGCTAAATTTAGGTGATGTTTATAAGTTCCCTTATGTTGAAGCACCTGATGCAGGGATGATTCGCGATGGCTATAAGTTATTATTTGAACTCGGTGCAGTCAATAAAGCTAGCGGAGAGAGTATACAAATCACTAAGATAGGGCGACTGATAGCGCATCTACCGATTGATCCACGCCTAGCTCGGATGTTATTAGCAGCAAAAGATTTAGGCGTTTTAGATGAAATATTGGTGATTGTGAGTGCCTTGTCGATTCAAGATGTGCGCGAACGACCGATGGATAAACAACAAGCATCGGATCAAAAACATAGCCGTTTTAAAAATGATCAATCTGATTTTTTAAGCTTATTAAGTTTATGGGATTATTACCATGAGAAAAACGCTGAAATGTCTCAAGGGCAGTTGCGCAAGCTATGCAAGCGCGAATTTTTATCCTTTATGCGTTTGCGTGAGTGGAATGAAACCTATCGACAGTTAAGAATGAGTTTAAAAGACTCAAAAGTACTTGAACGCAAAAAGCCATTAACAAAAAATAAAAAAATCAAGAACGTAGACAAGAAGAAGGTAAATAAGGCAGGTGAAGAAGTTGATTTAGAAAAGTACTTACCAAAGTACGATCAAATACATCAAAGCTTACTGACAGGGTTGTTAAGCAATATAGGATTAAAAGAAGAGAATCAGGAGTTTCTAGGTGCGAATAATAGAAAATTTACTATTTTTCCTGCCTCTGGCTTACGCAAACATCCACCTAAGTGGATTATGTCATCAGATATTGTGGAGACTTCACGTTTATTTGCCAGAACAGTGGCCAAAATTCAACCCCAATGGATTGAGTATTTCGCCAAACATTTATTGAAGTATCACTACAGTGAGCCGCGTTGGGAGAAAAGGGCGGCACAGGTTGCAGCAGATGAGCGCACGACACTTTATGGGATAACGATTAACCCTAAGAAGCGTATTAATTTTGGTGCCATTGATTCGCTTGTTTCACGACAATTATTTATTCGTCATGCATTGGTTTACGGTGAATATGATTGCAACGCTGAATTTTTTATACACAATAGAGCGTTAATAGACGAGCTAGAAAATTTGGAAGCGAAAGCACGTCGCCGTGATATTTTGGTCGATGAAGAAATTCTTTATGATTTCTATGACAAGATTATACCTGAGAATATTTATAGCGGTCCTGCCTTTGAAAAGTGGCGTAAGACTTTTGAAAGGGATAATCCAGACGCTTTAATGCTGACGCGTGATTATCTTATGCGACGCGATGATTCGCATGTGCAAGATGAGCAATATCCAGATCATATTCAAGTGGCGGATCTAATTTTACCTTTATCCTACCATTTTGAACCTGGCACTAAAAAGGATGGCGTCACCGTAAAAATACCTGCCGCTGCACTTAATCAAATTCCTAATCACGCCTTTGATTACCTTGTCCCTGGAATGCTTGAAGAGAAAATAATTGAATTCATTCGCAGTCTGCCAAAGCAAGTTAGAAAACAATTTGTACCTGCACCTGAATACGCTAAAGCCTGTTTAGAAAAGATAAATTCATCACAAGTCATAGATGAAAATATGCCGATAATTGAAGCGATTAGCGAAGCACTTAGGCGTATGACGGGTAATACGATTAATCCTGAAATACTGGCTCAAATCCAATTTACTGATCATATGAAAATGCGCTATGAAGTAGTCGATGAGCGAGGTAAGTTATTACAGTCCAGTCGTGAGTTGAATCAACTAAAAGAAACCATTGGGCTTAAATCAACAGCTACTTTTAATAAAATAAAACACCCTAAACACAAAAGCATTGAAAGGGAAAACATAGAGAATTGGGATTTTGATAAAATACCGGAAACGCTAACGGTAGAATTATCGGGCATGAAAATCAAAACATGGCCAGCACTGGTTGATAAAAAAGATTCAGTAGCGATTCAACTATTTGACTCGCCTCAAAAAGCCAAACAACAAAATGGAGTTTTACGGTTGGTTCTTTTACATTTCAAGGATGAGCAAAAGTTGATTTTAAAATCACTCCCAGAAATCCAAAAAATGTGCCTGTATTACAATTCTACGGGTAATTGCGAGGAGCTAAAGAAAAGCATCACTCAAAATATTTTTCGTCTTACTTTTATCACGGGTATTTTGGAGCAAAATAAACATGGAAGTGAATTAGAGAAAAAACAGTTTGTATCTCATTTAGACAGCAACCAATCAAAGCTAGAAGAAGTAACAACAGAACTATGCCAGCAGTTATTTTTGGTGTTGTCCTTAAACCATGAAATCCGAAAAAAACTAAAAGGCAATATTGATTTTAGCTTGCTTGAAACATTAAATGATATTAAAGATCAGCTCGAAAAATTGGTCTATCCGGGTTTCCTAGATGACATATCCCTTGATGAATTACGCCAATATTCTCGTTATCTAAAAGCCATATTATCTCGATTAGAGAAATTAAAAGGTGATGCAAATAAAGATCGAGGCTTATTTATTCAGATTCAAGGTGTGTGGGATGAATATAAAAAACTGTTAAATAAGTATGGTATGTTGGCAGAAATTCGAGAGCTTCGTTGGATAATTGAAGAATTTAGAGTGTCTCTTTTTGCTCAAAACTTAGGTACAGCATTTCCTGTATCTGAAAAGCGTTTGTCAAAGAAGCTTCAAGAGATAAAGACTAACTTACAAAATATGTAAATTTATAGTGGTAAAAAAAACAGAGAACCGAGCGGAGCGAGATAATGTTGACGCGATAGAGGCAACTACCCGAAGGGCGAATAAAATGAGAGCTATGCATAAATTCTAGTATCGTTTTTAAACAACAA
>CAYTRF010000119.1:0-3964 GCA_964440065.1 uncultured Cocleimonas sp.
ACTTAGTGAGTATTTTTTTGAAAGCAATGATGTGCTTATTAAGAAGTAATTTATACGCATATTTTTACAGTAAATAATTTTAGAGATCTTTTTTCAAGATAATATTAATTATATACGGTTGAAACCAAGGAAACAGATATTTCCATGCACTAAAAAATCAAGCTCTCGCACAAAAGCCTCATCTCATATGCTCTCTAAGAACATCTTCCAAAGGCCCTGGTCGCGCAATATGATAACCTTGACCGTATTCAACACCCATGTCTTTAAGCAATCCAAGTATTTCTTTATTCTCAACATACTCGGCAATTACTTTTAACTTCATAGTATGACCCACTTGACTAATTGATTGAACCATCGCTTTGGAAACTTCATCTTTATCAATATTTTTGACAAAGCTACCATCAATTTTCAAATAATCAACATCTAAGGATTTTAAATAACTAAAGGTACTTACTCCTGTTCCAAAATCATCTAATGAGAAACTTGCGCCTAATGCTTTTAAGCTTGAAATAAAACTATTTACAAGCGTTAAGTCTTCAACAGCCACTTGCTCCGTGATCTCAAAACATAGCATTTCAGGATCAACACCCGATGACTTAACCTCTTCTTGTACAAAGTTTAAAAATCGAGGGTCATTTAAACTCTGTCCTGATAAATTTATTGCAAAAACTGGTAATGGCGTTTGCCTAGGAATATGCTTAATCTGTTCCAATACATTGTTTACAACCCAGCGATCAATTTGAGGCATCATTGAATAATATTCGGCGGCCGAAATAAACTCATCAGGGGATATAGGTGTGCCATTATCATCAGACAACCTAAGGAGTAACTCGTAGTGATGAAAAGGCTTATCGTACTCATCCGTTGCTAAACCATGGATAGGCTGAGCAAACATTCGAAAGCGATTTTTCTTAAGCGCCTTCTTAAGAATCATTACCCATTCACCATTACCTTCAAGTTTTTGTAGGTCGCTATTCTCTTCACGATAAACACATACATTATTACCGCCTTTACGAGAGGCCAAACTACAGGCTGTATTTGCCTCCGAGAGTACTCGGGTTGAAGAGGTTGAATCTTCATCTACTAATACAAAGCCAGCACTCATGGTGATTGAGTATGACTGCCCCCGCGATGTAAACTTATAATTTTCTGCATCATCTAAAATAATTTTAATAACACTAACAGCTTGTGATACCTTGCATTCCGTAAAAACAACTGCGAATTGATGACTGCCTACGCGGCCAATAATATCCATATTATTTCGAGCATGAGTATTTACTATATTACTCATTGCCTTAATTAAGCTATCACCTCCTGCATTGCCGAGTGTGTCATTTATAACTTGGAATTGATCTATAGAGAAAAACACCAAAACATGCTTTGCATCATGCTTCTGGGCATTCTCAATTAATTGTTTTATTGAAGCATCAAATGCCTTGCGATTTAAAAAGCGAGTTAGACTATCGTAATTTTCTAAATCTGAAAGCCTTAACTCCAAAGCCTTTTTCTCAGTCATATTTTTAATAACTAAGAGATAGTGGTCATCCCCTTCTTTATTCGTTCGTAAATATTTAACATTCAGCTTTATAGGGAAAAATTGGTTTTCATCCAATTGAAGAAGACATTCTCTAGTGATTGATTCATCACTACTAGACTCTGACAATATATCAATAAAATTTTGTATGGGTCTTTGAGTATTCGAATTTAAAAGCTCAAAAACATGGTTGTATGGCTTTCCCAAAACACTTCGTAGCTTTTGATCAAGTAGTTGTTCAGCTTCAGGATTTAGGTACAGTAATTGACTGTTTGAATTGACAATAGCAATCGCTTCGGGGATAAGCTTAAACGCATCCTCATGGCAATTAGGCTGGGAAGTATTAGAAACCTTCGTTGATACTTTCAAAGGTTTACTCTTCTCAGAAAAAATAGATTGTATTGGGTTTTTAAACACTGAATCCTATACGTTTGATTTATACTGTATATTCAAACTAAAAGTAAGAAATATCACATATAATATTATTGCAATTTTATGCAACATTTTTTACAAGTAACCATTATTTTTATTATTTATTTGAGACCTCAACTATTTTACTTTCATCTGATTCGTGCAAAGGATCTCTGTCTTCATTATCCTATATTTACATGAACCTAAGCTGAATATAGGCCATAAAACGCCCATAAAAAAAGCGCATCAAATAAACTTGAATGCGCTTTTTAGTAAAAATATAGAAACTATACTTTTTCTTTAATTCTCGCGGCTTTACCTGTTAATCCACGTAAGTAATACAGTTTAGCTCTGCGCACATCACCGCGACGCTTAACTTCAATCCCTGCAACCGCAAAGCTATGGGTCTGGAACACACGTTCAACACCTTCGCCATATGAAATCTTACGCACTGTAAACGATGAATTTATTCCACGGTTACGTTTTGCAATAACAACGCCTTCAAATAATTGAATACGCTCGCGTTCACCTTCTTTTACTTTAACTGAGACAGATACTGTATCACCCGCACTAAAATCAGGGATATCCTTTGTCATTTGCTCGGCTTCAATCGCCTGAATTATTGTGCTCATAATAAGTTCCTTTCACTAAACTTTTAATAACTAAATTTATTTCTAATTAATACTTCTAACTACTATCTTTTAAATACTCATCAAGCAAATCTCTATCCTGTCTGCTTAATGATTTTATTTTTTCTGTCTTACTATCACCCATCTCAAGTAGATCAGCACGTCTTTGGTAAGTTCTACCTAAAGATTGCTTACGTCGCCAAAGCGCTATCGCTTTGTGGTTACCACTTTTTAAAACCGCAGGTACTTCTAAATCTTCAATGACTTCAGGTCGCGTATAATGCTCACAATCCAGCAAGTTCTCGGTAAAAGAATCTTGTTCAGCTGAATCTTCATGGCCTAATACAGATGGTATCAAACGCGTTACCGCATCTATTACCACCATTGCTCCTAACTCTCCGCCACTAAGAACATAATCACCGAGTGACCATTCTTCATCAACTTCAAGTTGAATAACTCTTTCATCAATACCTTCGTATCGACCACAAAGTAGAATAATATTCTCAGCTTTTGATGTTTCTCGCATCAGTGCTTGATCTATCTTTCTACCTTGAGGACTAAGATATACTACCTTAGTCTTTTTATTCGTTACCTTCTTTGCATCGCGAATTGATTTTAATAAGCAATCCGCTTTCATTACCATCCCAGGACCGCCACCGTAAGGTCTATCATCAACCGTTCGATGAACATCCTCAGTATAATCACGAGGATTCCAACAATGTAGTTCTATCAAACCACGCTTTGCTGCCCGACCTGTCACACCAACCTTAATAACTGATTCAACCAGTTCCGGTAACAGCGTAATCACATCAAAGCGCATTCTAACTACCTGATTTAAAACTCTGGATCCCAATCAACTATTATTAGCGATTTATCCATATCAATAGAGATGACAACATCATCCAATAAAAACGGTAACATTCTCTCCGTACCTTCTTCATCTTTAATGACTAAAACATCATTACTACCTGAATTAAATATCCAATCAAGTTTGCCTAATTGCACACTTTCTGTAGTTTTTACTTCAAGACCTATTAAGTCTTTCCAGTAATATTCATTTTTAGGTAACTTTTGTAATTGATCACTTCGTATAGCAATCGTTATACCTTTCATTGACTCCGCTTGATTACGATCATTTACGCCTTCAAGTTGAGCAATAATATTTTTTCCCTGAACTCTGCCATTTAAAATCTTAACTGCTGTCCAGTCATTCTCTTTATTTTCTTCTTTCCCTTGAAGAAACCACTGATCATATTCAGTGATTTGAACTCTAGGATCTGTATGAGAGAAAACTTTTACCCAGCCCTTTAGACCCGATACACCCGTTATCTCACCCAGCAGAATGTAGTCTGACTGGCTCATACTTTAGTCAACAATATTAAGCAGCTTT
>CAYTRF010000119.1:4064-5251 GCA_964440065.1 uncultured Cocleimonas sp.
TCTTTTAATAAGGTGTTAACACGAGTCGATAATTGTGCGCCCTGTCCAATCCAGTAATCAATACGATCCTGCTTAAGTTCAAGACGGACTTCCTGACCACGTGCACGTGGGTTGAAGAAACCTAATGCTTCAACATAACCACTATCACGTGGTTTACGTACATCAGTAACAACAATTTTGTAAAAAGGACGCTTCTTAGAACCGCCTCTAGCCATACGGATAGTAACCATAATGTAAAACTCTCAATAAAACAGTGTTGAAAAGCTTAGAATGTATGAAGCCCATCAACAGAAAAATGATCGCGCAATTTTACGCGCTTTAATAAAAAAAGAAAGGTTTATTTTAATGATTTTTCTTGCCAATCAATGTGACTAGCTAGCGACCCTCACATTCCAGGAAAACCACCCGGACCACCCATTCCTGGTGGCATTTGTCCTTTCATGCCTCGCATCATTTTTTTCAATCCACCACCTTTGAACTTCTTCATCATTTTACTCATTTGTTTATGCTGTTTGAGCAAACGATTCACGTCCTGAATTTGCAACCCTGAGCCCATAGCAATACGCTTTTTACGCGAGCCTTTAATCACGGCAGGAAAACGACGCTCTTGAGGTGTCATCGAATTTATTATCGCCACCATCCGCGCGACTTCCGTATCCCCAGCACCATCTTGGACAGCTTGTGACATCTTGCCACCCATGCCAGGTAGTTTATCCATTAAACCACCCATGCCACCCATTTTTTGCATCTGCAACATTTGACTTCTTAAATCGTCAAGGTCAAAACCTTTGCCTTTATTCAATTTTTTCGCTAGCTTTTGGGCGCCTTTATGATCAACTTTGCGTTGCGCGTCTTCAACTAAGGATAGAATATCACCCATGCCCAAAATGCGTGATGCCATACGCTCAGGATGAAATGGCTCTAATTGATCAATTTTTTCACCCATACCGATAAACTTAATGGGTTTACCAGTAATTTGACGAACCGATAAGGCCGCACCACCACGCGCATCACCATCAGCTTTGGTTAATACCACGCCTGTTAAAGGTAATGCCTCACCAAAGGCTTTTGCTGTATTAGCCGCATCTTGACCTGTCATCGCATCCACAACAAACAGGGTTTCAATAGGATTAACTGCATTATGGATGGCTTTAATTTCATCCATCATTTCAGTATCAATATGTAAG
>CAYTRF010000120.1:0-5225 GCA_964440065.1 uncultured Cocleimonas sp.
GCATAAATCACATTTTAACTGAAATTAATTTGCTAGACTTAGAAAATAGATTTATATAAGGAATCATAATGATGAAAATTAAAAAGCTACTTCAATTAACATTGCTATTAAGTATCGTAACCACACCTAATGTGGCATTAGCAGATGGATTGCTAAGCGGCCTTTTTGGCTCTAAAAATGATGCTAATTTTAAATCATTATTGTCTTTTGTGCCCGAAGATACCGCTTATATTTTCGCAAATAAAGAGCCGATACCTGATGAAGTGATGAATTTTCATATAAAACGTGGCCAAGAAATAATGGCACTGATTTCACCATTGGATGAAACTAGTAAGTTGGATGAAGCCGAGAAAACCCAAACCATCGACAAAGGTTCCGCAGATAGTTTTCTTAAAGCATTGCTTGAAGAAGTTAGCACAAAAGTAAACGAAGGGAAAATTGAAGAGACTGGGCTTTCTCTAAAAGCATCAACCGTGCTCTACGGCTTTGAAATGAAACCTGTGATGCGCCTAAGCTTTGCTGATAAAGATAAAATCATGGAAGCTATTAAGCGAGCTGAAAAAAGCTCGGAATACGAGCTTAAGTTATCAAAATGTGGTGACTTTGATTGTTTCTACCCAACGACTAAGGGTATGGGTGAAAAAGAGACGCTAGCGATTATTGTTATTTTAGAAAACCACTTAGCAGTATCTATTTATGGCGCAGAGGATAAGGATAAAGTCATAAACCATCTAATAGGTAAAACCCTCCCAAAAACAGCATATAGTGCCGACAAATGGGATGATTTTTTAAAAGAGAATGACTATAACGGTAATGGCGATGGTTATATTGACCTTCAAAAGCTATACCAAAACTTTAAGCCAGAGATTGTTGAAAGCCTCCAGAAAAAAAGCAAACAACCTGAAAAATTCATTAAAGAACTGGACCCTTGTATTGCCGTTGTTGATGCACACATGGCAAATTTATCCGAGGTGGTTTTTGGCACAAAGAATCTAAAAGCTAAAAATATGGATTATGAATTAATTATTAAAACATCCGATGTGGTCAGTGCTGCTTTACAAGGAATAGCGAACACGACCAATATAAAGCAACGCTTAGAAAACCCCGTATTTGATTTGGGATTTAATATTAACTTTGTAAAAATGCGCGATGCTTTAATGCAATACAGTGCATTTTTAAGTAATTCAGGCAAACAAAACAAATGTAAAGCTATTGACGAGCGAAAAATCAGCAAAAGCATGGGTGGCTTAATGTTGGCAATGAATATGGGGCTAACTCAATTAAAGTCATTGTATTTTGGCTTAGGCGATGTTGATTTAACCGCTGACGCCCCACAAAAAGTTGATGCTATGTTATCCATTGGCACTGACGACCCAGCTGGTTTGCTTGGCATGTTAAGCATGTTGAACCCTAGATTGATGGGCTTCCAGCTACCTAAAGATGGCTCAGTAGTCGAGTTACCAAAAGGAGCAATTCCATCAAAAGGGATGCCACTACCTCCTATATTCGTAAGTCGTGGAGAAAAGGTGCTCAATATTTTGGTGGGTGACAAGAAACCTAATCTGATTGAATATGCTAAAAAGATACCTGAAATGATGTCCTTCTCAATGGATGGCACACGTTACTACGAAGTAATAGCGAGCATTATGAAATCCATCCCAAAATCAAAATATAGCAAAGGGACTGATGAGGCGAAACAGGCAGCGGATGCTATGCAAAAGGTAAGCAAAATGATGGGTAGTTTTCAAAAAGAGATTACTGCCGATAAACGTGGTTTAGTAATTAATTATCATATTAATTATTAGATTGAGTGTTTTGCGCGAGTCGGATGACAAGTAAAAGTGATTTGAATTCCACGGCTTATCGTTAACACGGTGCCATAATCTGCGAATAACATTCAACGCCAGTATAGCCACCCGTATCTTTAACAGCCTGCTGCGAATCAGGTTGATGAATTGCCAAGAGATATTTTATTCCGTAGTTTTTAGCGCAGTTTAAAACACTTAAGTTATCATCAATAAACAGGCTAGTTTCTTTATCAAAACTAAACCCTTGTTTTTTTTCTAGCGCTTGCCAAAAGCCACTTTCCTCTTTGGCTAAACCAATTTCATGTGAAGTGATAATGCGGTCAAAATGATGTTCTATTTTTGCGTAACCAAATTTTAGGTCAACCGTTTTTTGATGGGCATTGGTGAGTAATACAATGTGCTTTTTCAAGGATTGTAAGTAGTTTAAAAACTCAATGACATTGGCTCTAATGGCAATTCGATCTGCTACTTCGTGCTTTAAATTTACAATGTCCATATCCAAGGTTTTTTCCCAATAATCGAGACAATACCAATCCAGCGAGCCTTCGATTTGTGTAGTTTTATGGGTTAATTCTTGGCTGGCTTGTTGTGTTGATATATTGTGTTTTTGCGCATAGCGTTTTGGCATATGTTCTAGCCAAAAGTGGTTATCAAAATGTAAATCTAGCAGGGTGCCGTCCATATCTAAAAATACAGTATTAATATTTTGCCAATTTATGGGAATTGCTTTCATCAAAGGTTAGAATAATAAGTATGAATCATAAGTTGCCCACGATACACCAATCAAAAATAGTTGCTAGTTCTCGTTTATTCAAAATTGAAGCATTGGATTTGGAATTTTCCAATGGTGAAAAACGTGAGTACGAACGCTTAGTGAGTCGTGGTGTTGGGGCGGTGCTAATTGTGCCTATCCTCAATAATGATACGATTTTACTGATTCGTGAATATGCCGCTGGCACACACAGTTATGAGCTAGCCTTCCCCAAAGGGAAAGTTGAGAAAGACGAACAAATTCTGGATGCTGCTAACCGTGAAATTATGGAAGAAGTAGGCTATGAATCATCAAAGCTTACCGTGCTTAAAAGCTTAAGTTTAGCGCCGGGCTATTTAGGGCATGTCACACATATTATTCTAGCTGAGAACTTAACCGAGCATCGTGAACCTGGCGATGAACCTGAAGAAATCGAAGTAGTACCGTGGAAATTAAGTAACATAGATGCCTTAGTTGACCGAGATGATTTTTCGGAAGGACGCAGTGTAGCAGCCCTCTACTTATTAAAAGAAGCATTGAGAAAAAGAACATGATTGAAAAACAACAATTAGAAACCTTATTGCCAGAAGTCCTTCGTATTGCTAAAGAAGCAGGCGAGAAGATCATGGAAGTCTATGAAAAGGGTTTTGATATTGAGATTAAAGAGGATAACTCACCCGTTACTACGGCTGATTTAGCGGCAAATGACCATATTGAAAGCGAGCTGGAAAAGTTATCAATCCAGTTTCCTATTCTTTCTGAAGAATCGGTAAAAATATCTTTCGAAGAGCGGGCAGAACGTGAAACTTATTGGCTGGTTGATCCATTGGATGGTACCAAAGAGTTCATAAAACGGCGTGACTCTTTTACGGTGAATATTGCTTTAATCCATAAAAATAAATCTATTTTAGGTGTGATAGTTGCACCTGCCTTGGATGTTAGTTATTACGCTTGTAAAGGTTGTGGCAGTTTTAAAGATGACAGTAAATCATCAGGACAACAGATTTACGCTCGTAAACTAAGTGACAAACCCTCATTTGCAGGAAGTCGCTCACATGGGGGTGAAATGCTTACTCAGTTCTTAGAAAACGTCAAAGCTGATCTTGGTGAATACGATTTAGTCAGTATGGGCAGCTCGTTAAAAATGTGTTTAGTGGCTGAGGGTAGCGTCGATTTATATCCACGCTTGGGCTTGACTTCAGAATGGGATACAGGTGCATCGCATTGTATTGTGGATGAGGCAGGTGGACAGTTGGTGAAAATAGATATGTCGCCACTTTTGTATAACACTAAGGATTCATTGCTGAACCCGTATTTTTTTACTATTGGAAATAATGATATTGATTGGGTTAGTTATTTGCCGAGCTAATGTTCTTTGAATATTGCTCGATAAAAAATAAAGCATCACTCGGATCATTATAATTTAATGGCACGTAACTATAATTGCCTTCGCCCCCTAAAATCATACTAGGAAAACCACGAGCACCAATCTTTCGTGCGAATAGCAATTCTTGTTTTAGCGTCTTATTCAACGCATCTGATTTTATATCACTTTCAAACATCGAAACATCCAGAGCAAGAGAATCAGCCAATGCTATTAAGGTGTCAATTTCTGATGGGTTTTGAGCATTAAGATAATAAGCTTTTTGAATGGCTTCAATCATATCCAGTTCATTATCTGGATTTTGCTTTCTAGCAGCTAAAATAGCGCGACAAGCAGGGTAAGTCGAACGCTTAGGTGTACATTTATCCCAAAAATCAAAATTAAACTCTGTGCCAGGAATATGTTCTTGTACTGTTTTCCAATAGCCCGCTATTTCTTGCTTCATGCTGTTGGGCATGGGTGCATCGGTATCGGGTGCTAAGCCGCCTACAATGTATTGGATTTCAATTTTATTCTCTAAGGTTTTACGAATTTTTGCCCAAGTTGGACGAAATCCCCAGCACCAGCTACACATTGGATCGTGAACGTAGTAAAGTTTCATTAATAAATTATAGGAGAGAAATTATGAAACTGAGAATTTTATTAGTATTAAGTGCAACACTTTTATTTGGCGCTTGTACTCAAGAAAGCCAAAATAAAATTGGTCGTGCCTTAAACAACTGGACAGGTACGAACGGTGTTTTAGAAATATATGCGGGCAATACTTTGGTTAAGCGCTTTATGGAAATAGATAAGCTGACCACTGCAATCGCAACGAGTAATGATAAAGATCGTCCTTATCGATATGGCTACGGCATTATGGATTTAGATTTGAATGGTAAAATAGATAATGGTGAAAAGAAAAAAGTCTACTTTGAATTTAGTGATTACTCAACCTCTTACATCTTTTTTGAAAACCCTTTATAAAGTACGCTGGCATAGTCTATGCGCTAATTACTTGAATACTTTATGAATAAATTTTGTCTTTTGGTTTTTTCATTTTTCATTTGTCACTTAGGCTATTCTGATAGCCCTAGTGAAGGCCTGTCAATCTCCAAACCAACGATGAATGGGTTTTTTACTGCAAATCTAAGCTGTAGTTCGTTGCTACCTGTTGGACAGTTTAAAAACTGTCACATTGAAATATTAGGGTTAAAGCACTCTCAAACAGGAAAAAGTCTTAATAATATTTTTGTAAATATCAATGGCGGAATGCCTGAGCATGCTCATGGCCTACCCACCG
>CAYTRF010000121.1:0-5179 GCA_964440065.1 uncultured Cocleimonas sp.
GTTCGAATCCTGCCCCCGCTACCAACTTAAAAGTGGTATTGAAATTGAGGTCGCCCAAGGTCGGCCTCAGCATCAATAGCTCCGCGGCAAAGGATCGGTAAGTTCGAATCCTGCCCCGCTACCAAGTTTCAAGAAAGTGCAATTGATTAGCACCTTTATAATAAAAAAGCCCCGTTTTAACGGGGCTTTTTTATTATTTATCTTGAGGCCTTTGCACGAGAGTATAGCGAGAAGAAAAATAGCGTTATATCTTTCGTACAAAAGTCTCAACTTATAAGGAATTACGTGGAAACTGCTCTAGATATACTCGTAAAAAACACTGTTGAAGGCTTAGGTTTTGAACTGTGGGGCTATGAATATCGCCCTCGTAGTGAAAGTGCATTACTGCGTATTTTTATAGAAAAAGAAGAAGGTATTAGCGTCGATGACTGTGCGAAAGTAAGTCGTCAAATCGGGGCAGTTCTTGACGTAGAAAATATTATACCAGTCGCTTATATCTTGGAAGTTTCTTCACCAGGAATGGATCGTGTATTATTCAAGGCTGAACAATATCAAAGGTATATTGGTGAATCGTTAAAAATACGTACCCGCACGCGAATTGAAGAAAGAAGAAATTTTAAAGGGTCTCTGCTAAAAGCAGGTGATTCTGACGTCACTATAAAAGTAGATAATCAGGATTTTACGATTCCGTATGACATCATTGATAGAGCACGACTTATCCTTGATTAAAGACTAACACTGTAAAACACTGTAGATCAAAATTAGGTTAATAATTATGAGCAAAGAAATACTGTATGTCGTTGATGCTGTATCCAATGAAAAAAATCTTAGCCCTGAAGATATTTTTGAAGCGGTGGAAATCGCCATTGCTACTGCTACTCGTAAAAAATACGGAGCCGAACAAGACTTCCGTGTAGATATTGACCGTGAAACGGGTGATTACGGAACATTTCGTCGTTGGGAAATAATGGACGATGAAAATCCTGATTTTGAATCCCCTGAAAGACATATTCTAAAAAGCTATGCGGATGACCGCAAGTTAGGCCTTGAAGTGGGCGAATATCTCGAAGAACCTGTTGAATCCATCCAATTTGGTCGCATCACTGCACAAATTGCAAAGCAAGTAATAATGCAAAAAGTTCGTCAAGCTGAACGCCAAAAAGTGGCTGATAACTTTCGGGATAATGTTGGTCAAATCGTATTAGGCACCGTGAAACGTGTTGATCGTCGAGGCATTGTTCTTGATCTTGGTGAGAACAGTGAAGCCATTGTTCCACGCGATATGATGATTCCACGTGAAATGGCACGTACTGGGGATCGTATGCGCGGCATCTTACAAGAGATTGATGATGACGGACGTGGCGGCCCAAGAATGAATGTGTCTCGTATTGACGATGAATTCTTAGTTGAGCTGGTTAAGCTCGAAGTACCTGAGATTGGCCAAGAGCTAATTGACATTATGGGTGCGGCGCGTGATCCTGGTTCTCGCTCTAAAATTGCAGTACGCGCGAATGTACCCAACCTTGATCCTGTAGGAGCTTGTGTTGGTATGCGTGGTTCACGCATACAAACCGTAACCAATGAATTGAATAACGAGCGTGTTGATATTATCCCTTGGGATGAAGATATCGCACGTTTTGTTATCAATGCCATGCAACCAGCCGAAGTATTATCAATAGTCATTGACGAAGATAAAAAGAGCATGGACATCGGTGTTGATGAAGAAATGCTAGCTCAAGCCATCGGTAAAGGTGGTCAAAATGTACGTTTAGCAAGCCAACTTACAGGTTGGACACTCAATGTAATGAGTGAAGAAGAGGCCGAAAACAAAACCAAGAATGAGCAAAGTATCTTAGTTTCTTTATTTGCTGATAAATTGGATGTGGATGAAGAAGTTGCCGGCATTCTAGTAGAAGAAGGCTTCACCAGCTTAGATGAGGTTGCTTATGTCCCTACAGAAGAATTCCTGAAAATTGAAGAATTTGATGAGGAACTTACTGAAGAATTAAGAAGTCGGGCACGTAACGCCCTACTCGCCTTAGCAATTACTGGCGAAGGTGGCAAACCAGCCCAAGACTTATTAGAAATGAAAGGTATGAACAATGCACTTGCGCAATTATTAGCAAGTAAAGGCATTTGCACAATGGAAGATTTAGCTGAGCAAGCAACAGACGAGCTTACTGAGTTTGAAGGTGTTGATGAAGAACAAGCTGCAAAATTAATCATGACAGCACGCGAGCCATGGTTTGCTGAAGCAAAAGCTGAAGAAGAAGCCGAAAAACTACAAGCAGCTGATAACAAAGCTTCAAATGTGTAAGCCTACGGGAGATAGTAAATATGTCAGATATAAGCGTAAACCAATTAGCCGATCTTATCGGTGCACCTGTAGAATCATTGTTACAGCAGCTCAAGGATGCGGGGATTTCTGCAAGTAATGCAGAAGATAAAATTACCGATGCTCAAAAATTAAAACTACTCGAATTTATTCGAACAGGGCAAGCTTCTGCCAAAAGTGGTAGCGACACCAAAAAACCTTCAGGCAAAATATCACTTAAGCGTCGCTCGACCAGCGAAGTTAAAGGAGCCAAAGGGAATGTAAGTGTCGAAGTTAGGCGTAAAAAGACCTTTAACCGCCCTAATACACCTGTAGCAGAAATTGATACTGCAGAAGTAGAAGAATTACAAGCTTCAGGTAATCGCTCCAATGAATTAGCTGAACAGGTATCGAACGAGCGTAAAGCCCGTGAGCAAGCATCTGACAAGTCGAAAGCTGACCGTGTAAAAGCTAGCGAAGAAAAATCTCAAGCAAAAGCAGATAGAGATGCAGCCAAAGAAGCAATAGTGACTAAGGCTCAAGAAGACTCTTCGCAAACCAGTGAAACGGTAGAACCAGAGCAGCCAAAGAAGGAGATTCCTGCACCTGCTGCGCCGTTACCTACAGATCCAAAAGAAAGACGTGAAGAGCTAGCAAAAAGAGCAAAAGCCGAAGCCGCCTCTATGTTTAAAAAGCGTCCTTCTCGTAAGCGCCCTGAACCTGCTCCATCAACCACAGCGAGTAATACGCGAAGTACAGCAGCTCCTGCCTCACCTAATGCAAATGCAAATAAAGGTAAAAAGAAGCCATTCCAAGGACGATCGCAAGGTCCTGGGCAACTTCATGTTAAAGCAGGACAATCAGGACGACGCAAAAAGAAAGGCAAACGCACTAGAAACGTTAAAATTGACCAGTCAACTGACCATGGATTTGAAAAACCAACTGAGCCCGTTATGCGCAGTATTGAGATTCCAGATACGATTGTAGTTTCAGAACTGGCACAGATGTTATCCATTAAAGGTGCTGATGTTATTCGTGCCATGATGGGCATGGGTGTAATGGCAACTATCAATCAAGTTATTGACCAAGATACAGCTATTTTGATTGTTGAAGAAATGGGACATGAAGCAAAAGCTGCTAAAACCGAAGAAGAAGAAACATCTCTGGAAACATTAATGGACGATGTTAGTGGCTATGAAACAACGCCACGCGCACCTGTTGTTACGATTATGGGTCATGTAGATCATGGTAAAACATCATTGTTAGACTATATACGTGATAGCCGCGTGGCATCGGGTGAAGCTGGCGGAATTACTCAACATATTGGTGCTTACCAAGTCACTACGGATAATGGCGCTATCTCCTTCCTTGATACTCCTGGTCACGCGGCATTCTCACAAATGCGTGAACGAGGCGCAAAAGCAACCGATGTGGTTATCTTAGTTGTCGCTGCTGATGATGGTGTAATGCCTCAAACAGAAGAAGCAATTAAGCACACTCGCGCTGCTGGCGTACCTTTGATTGTTGCTATTAACAAAATAGACAAAGAAGCAGCTGACCCAGATAGAGTAAAAAGTGAATTAGCAAAATTTGAAGTTGTCCCAGAAGAGTGGGGTGGCGAAGATGTATTTGTTAATGTTTCTGCTAAAGAAGGTACAGGCATTAGCGACCTTCTTGATGCAATTCTCTTAGTTTCAGAAGTTCTTGAACTTAAAGCTCGTACTGAAGGCCCTGCGAAAGGCACTGTTATTGAATCACGTGTCGAGAAAGGAAAAGGTGCTGTCGCTACTATTCTTGTCCAAGATGGTACCTTAAAGAAAGGCGATGTAGTTGTGGCGGGTTCTGAATATGGTCGTATCCGTGCCGTTCTTAACGATATGGGTAAAGTGATTAGCGAAGCTGGTCCATCCATGCCGGTAGAAATTCTTGGCTTATCAGGAACACCCGCAGCTGGTGATGATCTTATCGTCTTGAAAAACGAGCGTCGTGCTCGTGAGATTGCAGAGCAACGCCATGAAAAAGAGCGTGAAACCCGTTTTGCAGCACAACAAGCCGCCAAGCTTGATGCGATGTTTGAGAAAATGCAAGGTGGTGATAAATCTACCTTACCTGTTCTTCTTAAAGCAGATGTACATGGCTCACTAGAAGCGATTAAAAGCTCTTTAGAAGCATTATCGACACCAGAGGTTAATGTGCAAATTATCTCATCTGGCATTGGTGGGCTGAGTGAAACTGATATCAGTTTGGCACAAGGTGCTGAAGCGGTAATTATTGGCTTTAATGTTCGTGCTGATAACTCAGCCAGACGATTTGCAGCAGAATCTGATATTGAAATTCGCTACTACAGCATTATCTATGAACTGATTGATGATGTACGTGATGCCATGAGTGGCCTTCTTAAACCTGAGCTTCGAGAAGAGCTTATTGGTATTGCCGAAGTTAAAGACGTATTTACAGGATCTGGCTTTGGTAACATCGCAGGTTGTCTGGTTATAGAAGGTAAAGTCAAAAAAGATGAGCCGATTCGTGTTCTTCGTAATGACGTTGTTATCTACGAAGGATCACTTGAATCATTACGTCGTCATCAAGATGATGTTAAAGAAGTTAAAATGGGTACAGAATGTGGTATCGGTGTTAAGAACTATGATGATATTAAAGCGGGCGATCAAATTGAAGTCTTCACGCGTACTGAAATAGAACGTTCTCTTAGTAAGTAATTAGTAAGTAAACGACTCAAGTAATCAAAGGAGACCTTTGCACGAATCAGATGACGAGTAAAAATGACTAAAAATTCACTGCTTTTTGTTGGAAAACTTGCTAATAACCCGTTATTAGCTTCATTTTCCGCCTTAATCAGTAAAATTT
>CAYTRF010000122.1:0-5170 GCA_964440065.1 uncultured Cocleimonas sp.
AAATTTCCCTGTGTAGCTTTACCAGAAATCCACTGATCAAGAGGAGTGCGATTACCACCTGAGCTAAAGTTTTTGGCGGTTATCCACCAAATACGCCATGTGTTTTTATCGGTATCTTTTAGTGGAACGGCAAACTTGAACTCTTTCCATCTATAAGTCCACGTTGTTTCAGTTCCTTTCATTTTCAGATCACCACCTAAGGTGATTTCAGCATCGTCAATTTTAACTTCACTGTCTTTGCGTTCTCGTTCTACAATTTCTGAGGTTGTTAATACAATTTTCCCGTGTTCACCAAATTTATACTTTGGTTTTTCTACTATTTTCTTGGCTAATGCCATCATTTTGGAATCGGTTGATTCTGCTTTTGGTAATTTTGAGCCATCGAGCGCTGTATCATAGTTATGCATAAAGGTTTGTTTAGCTTTCTCCAGTTTTTCTATCACTGATTTTGCATGTTTTGCCTTACGGCCTAGTGCAGTTTCTAAATAAACGGATGATTGTGCAATTACTTTACTTTCATCGAAAAGTTTTAAGGCACTTTGCTTGCGTCCTTTACCGAGGAATATCCAGCGCTTCTCACCACCCTTTTCTGAGTTAGGATCTTCTTGAAAACGGCTGAGTACATCATGCTCTATTTGTTTTAATCTATTCTCAAGTTTATCTGCCATGGTTTGATAGCCAGTTTGCAATTTTTGTAAATTACTTTGAGAGTTCTGGCTCAAACGCAATACATCGTTGGCATCATAAGGCGAGCCAGATTGTGGCGTTCCTCTATTATTGGGTAAATAGGCAATGGGTGCGATTTTGGCTAATTCTTTACTACTATGTTCTGCAACGGTTCTGGCACTGCTAGCCGCTTTAACCCACATTTTGGCACTTTCTTGATTAAAGGGGATTGCTAGAGGTTTCGGCACAGGATATTTCTGGTTGTTTTCCTCTATAATACTTAAGCGTTTCTGTACATCACCTAGCTCTGTTAACTGCTTTTTTGCGCGCTGAAATTCATCAGAGAGTTTTTCCTGTAACAAGGTATAAGCCTTTCTAGCTTTTTGTACATCTGCATCATCGAGTTGTGGATAACGAGCCAATGCATCGGTGAATTGCTTGAGTCGTTTTTTATAAGCGGTTACCTTAGCAGGGTTTTGAAGTTTTGAAGGCCCAGTGCTAATCATGGCTGATGTGATGTTTGTGATATCTTTAGCTAGCTTGTTTACACGTACTCTTTGGCCTGAAACTAATGGAGCAACAGATGACTTTTGTTGAGTGGTTTGATTGTTATTGCCTTTAGCTTGAATAGTTTTTTTAGCAGTATCGGATGTTTTCTTAGTTGCTTGCGAGGGAGATATTAAAGCTTCTAGTTGAGTTTGTAATGACAAGTAACGTTGGTTTATTTCTTGCCAAGATGGCTCATTTTGGTGGATCGATTGTTGCAAGCGTTGGTGGGATAAGTTTAGTAGTTTTAGAATTCGCCTAGCATTTGACCGACGCGCAGGAGTTAAACCATCTGCCTGTTTTTCAAAGCGGACAATATCAATTTGCGCATTTTTAATTGTTGAGTCTTTGGCTGTGCAAAGGGATGGCAACGTTAATAGGAGGAAGCTTATTACTAAAAAGACTGGTCTCATGATATTTGTTTCCGCTTCATTTTCTTAAGTTGTTTTATCACTCCAGAGAAATCCATCCCTCCAAAACCCTCATCGACAACTGTTTATAAAATTCGGTAGCGCGTAATTTCACCAGAATTTATGGTACTTGATCAGAGGTCCCTTAAGCAACTTATTTCCTAGAACGAATAGCCTGTGAGAGCCTCTTTTCACGTTGATTTAACGCTTGGAATCTTTTTTCTTCATTTATAGTCATAAACTTTTTAAAATCTGCCAACGTCGCTAAATAAGCCATCGCTGTCCCATGAAAACTTTCTGCGGCTCTTATTTGTGAGCTTGCAAGTGCTCGTTCGGCTTGAATGATATTATCTTCTGCAGTATTGAGACGACTACTTTGTAGAGGTGTTGAACAACCTTGTAATATTATGGCTATAAACAAGGATACAAAAAGTGATTTGACGCTGCTAGTCATATAATTCTCATTTGTAAATGTGAGTGAAAGGGTAACGCTATCAAGTATATCAATTTGAAAGAGCTTGTCCCATCATTAAACTTTGATCTGCTTTTAAATCGATAGATAATTCTGGTGCATCTTCTGCAAAAAGTAAAATAACGGTGGAGCCCATATTAAAACGCCCCATTTCTTCACCTTTAGCCAGACTTATATTGTCCGCTTGGTAATCTTTGTTAGTGATGGTTTTTCCTTTTGGAGGGGTGATTAAACCTGCCCAAACGGTTTCTATGGCGGCAACATTTATTGCACCGACAAGAACCATCGCCATGTTTCCATAGTCGGTATTAAACGCAGCAACTACACGCTCATTGCGTGCAAAAATTCCCTTCACTGTATTAACGGTGTGTTTTGCCACGCTGAATAATCGACCAGGTATGTGAGTTTGTTCTATCAACTTTCCTGTACAAGGCATGTGGATGCGGTGATAGTCTTTGGGTGATAGATAGATCGTGATAAACTGCCCATTTTCAAATTGCTTGGCTTGTTTTGCATCTCCTACTAGCCTTTCGACGCTGTAGCTAATACCTTTGGCTTGCATTAATAAGCCATCTTCTATTTTACCCAATTGACTAATAGTGCCGTCAACGGGACTGGTGATTTTACTAGAGGCTATTGGGCGTAAACCCTGCTTAAGTTCTCGGGTAAAAAATTCATTAAAGGTGATGTAACTTTTCGGATCACTGTTTAAGGCATCCTCTAAATTCACACCAAATACTTTTGCAAATGCGGTGATGGCTTTTGGAACGATTGGGGATTTTATGCGTGTTAATTTGTAAATCACGCGAGACACAGCATGGTGCGGTAAAAAATATAAAGAGCCTGATTTTAGATAATCTATTAAGGATGCGGACATTTGTTTACTGTTACTGGTTTGTTAAATGGGAGATAATAACCTAGATTCACATTCATCATTTATAAAAAAATGCGGAAAAGTGGGGGGGTGTGCTTTTAGGGCATCTTTATTAATATGAAGGTATCTCAATTAATGGAAAACAAACAAGAATCATCAAACTTGAGAACTATTACCGACTTTGTACGCTGGGGTGCCAGCCGTTTTGTTGAGGCAAAACTAAGTTTTGGGCATGGTTTTTCATCACCGTTGGATGAAGCCGTCTATTTGGTTTTGAGAACATTGTACCTGCCTGTTGATACACCGGATGTGTATTGGTCGTCGGCTTTAACAAGTGATGAAATTGATGCGGTTAGCGCTGTTATCTTACGTAGAGTTGATGAAAGAATTCCTGCGGCTTATATCACTAATGAAGGTTGGTTTGCTGGCTTACAGTTTTATGTGGATGAGCGGGTGTTAGTACCGCGCTCGCCTATCGCCGAGCTGGTTGAAAATCAATTTTCGCCGTGGGTTGACCCTGATGGGGTTGAGAATATTCTTGATCTTTGTTCGGGTAGTGGTTGCATTGGTATCGCTTGTGCTTACGCTTTTCAGGGGGCGCAGGTTGACCTTTCAGATGTGTCTGAGGATGCGCTTGAAGTGGCTCAGATTAATATAGACTCCCACGATGCGGGGCAGAATGTAACAGCGATTAAGTCAAATATTTTCAGCAATTTAGAGGGTAAAGTTTACGATATTATTGTTTCGAATCCACCTTATGTGGATCAAGAAGATATGTCAGCTTTGGCGGATGAATTTCATCATGAGCCAGAATTAGGTTTAACTTCAGGTGCTAAAGGCTTGGATTTAACCGTCAGTATTTTACAGCATGCAGCGGAGCACTTAAGTGATATGGGGATTTTGGTTGTTGAAGTAGGCAACAGTCAGTATGCATTGGCAGAGTTATACCCTGAGGTACCGTTTCTCTGGATTGAATTTGAGCGAGGCGGCGATGGCGTTTTTATGTTGACAAAACAGCAGCTTGAGATGAACTTTTAACAATGAAATTGTACTAAATAGGATGAATAAGTAAAAAACACATATTAGGAAAGTATGATATACTCCGCGCGATATTGGTTAAGTTTGAATTTAATTTATGTGGGCTATAATGTGCATGGATGGATGAATAACAACGAAAAGGATTGGCACGTTAAACAATGTTAAGACAAAGAACGCTAAAAAGCATCGTTAGTACAACAGGAATAGGGCTTCACTCGGGGAAAAGAGTTAATCTAAGCTTGCGTCCTGCTGCGCCAAATACGGGTATCATTTTTACGCGTACTGATCTAAATCCACCTGTAGAAATTAAAGCAACACCTGAAAACGTGGGTGAGACGTTTCTTAGCACGACTCTCGTTAAAGAAACACCTAACGGCACGGCAAAGGTTTCAACGATTGAGCATTTAATGTCTGCGCTTGCAGGCTTAGGTATTGATAATGCTTACGTTGATATTGATGCGCTAGAGATTCCAATAATGGATGGCAGCGCTGCACCGTTTATTTTCTTGATTCAATCCGCTGGCATTGAGGTTCAAGAAGCGCCTAAAAAATTAGTGAAAATTTTAAAGCCAATTCGTTTTGAAAACCATGCGGGTTGGGCAGAATTAACACCTTATGATGGGTTTAAAGTCTCTTTTGAGATTGATTTTGACCATCCTGCGGTTAAAGATACGCAACAAAAAATGGCACATGATCTTTCGGTCGAGTCATATAATACAGAAATAAGTCGCGCCCGAACCTTTGGTTTTATGCGTGATGTTGAGATGCTTCGTTCTAAAAATCTTGGACTTGGCGGTAATTTTGGTAATGCCGTTGTTTTGGATGATTACCGTATCTTAAACAAAGACGGTCTGCGTTACGATGATGAATTCGTAAAACACAAAATGTTAGATGCCATTGGTGACTTGTATACCTTAGGCTCTGGTATTATGGGTGCATATCATGGTCATAAATCAGGTCATGCGATTAATAATTTACTTCTTTTAGAATTACTTAAAAATGAAAATAGTTGGGAAGTGATTACGCTAAGCGCTGATGAAAAAGCACCGCAGATCTTTGCGGGTGATAATGGCTTATTGGCTTAGTTGCTTTTTAGAGCGCCCTAGGCGCTAAAAAGTATATCGTTGCACCTTCCGAAGGAAGTGCCGATGTTGGTTGAAGCAA
>CAYTRF010000123.1:0-5134 GCA_964440065.1 uncultured Cocleimonas sp.
CCTGATTCATCAACCAAAGTAATCGTGTGCTTGCCAGCACCAATATTAATTCCCTGCTCATGGAAAGTTTGCGTGACACCAAGAAAAGTATCATTCAAATGCCAGAATAACTTTTCTTGTGAGTTTCCGTGTATCGCTTTAAAAATCGTTCTTCCTTGGTTTCCTGCTAACTCCTTTGGAATGTAAATCTGAGTATTTTGTTTTGGGTAAACCAATGAAATTGGGTTCTCAGTCTTTTCACCTTCTTGACTAATCACGCAGTCTTCACGCCACTTAGGCAACACTTTATAATCGGCATGATGTTGTTGATAGTAATAAGCCTGATCTGGCGCTAATACAAACCAGTTTTGATGATCCATTTTATTAACCGACTCACACCGGCTTTGTACCCGCAAACCTGTTTGTTTATCAATATGAATTCGTCGATGGTTTTTTGTAACACGATCAAAATGACTATTTTCAGGGATTAAGTAATCTTTAGCTTCACAAGAGTCATTGGCTAAATAGCCATCATCTTTACACAGTGAAACCATTTTCATTTGCTCAACAGGTTTATTAAACCAAGTACCATTTAAAGGCAAACGATTAAACGTATCAAATAAAATGGGGGCAGCAACCTTTACGCCTGTCATGCCTTGTCGCCCTTCTCCTGTGGCATTTCCTACCCATACTCCCACCGTATATTGTGGCGTTGTGCCAATTGCCCAAGCATCCCGATGCCCAAAGCTTGTGCCTGTTTTCCATGCTATTTTGTGAGTGCTATCAAAGCGTTTCCAGTAGGCTTCTGTTCCTGGGCGACCAACTTCCAGCAGTGCTTGTAAAGTCATCCATGCGCTAGCAGGGCTAATCTCGTTTTGGCGATGAGTCTTGGTAATGCCATTTTTTAAGGAGGTTGGCTGAAAATAACGGTGTGATTTGTTCGCCCGACCTTGTTGTGCTCGATTTGCCAAGTTGGCATACATGCTGGTTAATTCCCACAGCGTCCCCTCTGCACCACCCAATATTAACGGCAAACCGTAATCGCGTGAGCGTCGGTGCAACGTACTCATGCCCATTTGCCTCAGGCTAGCTAAAAACCGTTCCACGCCATGATGGCTAAGCATATTCACCGCCGGAATATTTAAAGAACTCGCCAATGCTTGTTTGGCTCGAACAGCACCTCTAAACTTGCGGTCAAAGTTTTTAGGGCGATAACCGCTGTAACGCACAGGCGTATCAGCCACTAACGTTTCTGGCAAAATTTCACCTTGCTCTATCATCCTTGCGAATAGAAAAGGCTTTAAAGTACTACCTGTACTTCTAGGTCGTTGAATTAAATCTATGGCTTCACCGTGTGAAGCATTTTTTGGTAACGGTGCATTACCAATATAAGCTTTTACCTCAAAGTTATTATTATCTATAACAAGAATCGCAAGATTATGAATATTTTTAAGCGCCAAAACCTCAGCATGGTGTTGAGTCACTTGGTTTATTTGTTGCTGTAAATTGTAATCCAGTGTGGTTTTAAAAATCTGTGACTTTTGATGTTGTTTCGTTAAGGTATCCAATAGATGAGGCGCTAAACGCGGTAAGGTTTTAGGCTTTCGAGGCAATGGCTCTGCTATGGCAAGTTGGTAATCAAGCTGTGCTAGCTTACCTTGCTCATATAATTTCTTTAAAAGGCGATCACGTTTTGCTTTTAAACTATCTCTCTTTCGACTCAAGTGAATCAATGCTGGGCTATTGGGTAACACGGCCAACATGGCACTTTCTGCCCATGATAATTGCTCAGGGTTTCGACCAAAATAGCGCCATGAGGCAGCTTCTAAACCCACCACATTACCACCGAAAGGAGCATGACTAGCGTAAAAATTTAGAATTTGATCTTTGCTATAACGCATTTCTAAACGTAATGCCTTTACTGTTTCTTTTAGCTTTTGCCACAAAGTTCGCTTGGGATTGTCTGAGGCAAGACGAATCACCTGCATAGAAAGGGTGCTGCCACCGCTAACGACCTTACCTGCCTTGAGATTAAGTTTCACTGCACGAGCCACAGCTAATGGGTCAACACCAATATGCTGGTAAAAACGTTTATCTTCAAAAGCAACAATGCTGATAGCAAATTTGTTAGGTATTTCTTCCAAGGGGGGAAAGCGCCATTGATCATCTTTGGAAATATGAGCGCCTAGCAGTCGCCCTTCTTGACTTAGTAGAACACTAGAAACGGGTGATTTAAACAGTGGGTCGGGTAAGCGACTATAGAAACCTACAACCAATATTAATACGATAAAAAGTACACCCCCCCACTTTTCCTTGATTTTTTCTATAAAAGAAAAAAATACGGGAAAAGTGGGGGGGTGTACTTTCATTCTATTATTCTGCTTTAGAATCGTTCACTGCATCTTTTTCAGGCTCAACAATATTAATCCATCTACCCTGCTGACGTGCTTTCATATTACCATCGTACATAGCTTCGACATTAATAGCAGGCAGATAATAGCGACCCTTATAGGCAGCATTTGCAACGAGTGAAAATGTCTTCTGCTGTCCTTTGCGTAAAGAGAAATAATAGTGAGTTCGATCATCACGTAAGTCCCGATAATCATATTGTTTTTTATTTTTCGTTTGATCGGATGCAGATAAAATTTCCATACCTGCCGCGACTGGAATAGTTAGAGCAATATTATCCGTGTGATGGTTGCTCGTGTTTTCAATCGTTACCGTTAGCTTCACATCGCTGCCTTGTAAGATAGAACCGTGCTCAATACTATTCCACTTATTCTTATCAACCTTGTCGCGAACGGCATATTGAACATCCAAATTTAACCCTTTTTCAAAGCTTTTCTCTACCCCTGCATCTGGAACACCGCTATTGGTTAATGTTGCAAATAACTTTATGGCACTGGTATTTTTCAAAGTAATTTCACTATCTGCTGCTGCCAGCGCTGTACTTAAAATTGGTTTTTTGCTATTGATAGCTGATGATGCCATTCCAGCCTCGCTAAAACTTGCTGTAAAGTGGCTGGTATCACCACCAAGATATTTAGACACGGCCATTAATGCCCATGCAATTCCTTGCGTGCTTTGATAACCATCACCGCTCATTTTATCCGCTATTTTTTCAAGCAAACTATTAGCATCTTGTTTTCTATTTAAGATCACTAAACTCTCAAGTTGTAAACCAAGGTCACCCAAAGTAGAGCTAAAGGTTTTATCTGACCTGAGAACTTCGTTTACTTCTGGTAACAATCCTGAAATCAAAGATGCAGCTGCTACAGGTTGAGAAGCTGTTTGATAGGCAGATGCCAGTAACCAACGAGATTTTGTATTGAGCCTGCTTGCTTTGGTATTCCCTAGTTCACGCAAGCGATTCATTGCCCCCATTTGAGGAGAACCTGCTAGTGCCAAAACATACAATCGATAAGCTTGGGTGTGCACAGCGCCTTTATTTGTAATTCGACTAGAGCCAGCAATATAACCTTGAGCCGTATTAATCTGCTGATCTAGCCAATCATTCAGCAGTTCCGATGGAACTAAATATCCCTTCTTTTTTGCTTCTATCAAAAAATGCCCTGCATAAACACTCGCCCAAGCATTTTCATAATTTCCACCTGGCCAATAGCTGAAGTCACCTGAGCTTCTTTGGAAACGCTGTAAACGCTGAATGCCTTGCTCAATATTTTTTTGTGTTTTTGCTTGTTTTTTATCATCAAGAGAAATCACATTGGATAAGAAAAGCTGAGGAAAGACAGAGGAAGTTGTTTGTTCAAGACAGCCGTGTGGGTAGCGAATTAAATAATTTAAACGCTTTGCTAAATTAAGCGGAGGCACAGAGGATAATTCCAGTACGGCTTTATTTGTACCAACCAAGCCAAAAGCATCTGCCTTGATATCCCAGCTACTGTCAGGCTCAATTATTTTCGTGACTGAACGACTTGTTTGCGTATTAGCATGGTCAATATTCAAGTAAACATCCGCTTCGGATTTTTGTTCACCTTTTTCGGTCATTGCCGTTGCTACAAATTTCAGATGTGTTTTACCCGCTCGCTTGCCAGTTTTAATTTTGATAAAGGCGATTTTTTCTCCTGTTTTTTCGAACGTGAGTTGAGTAGTTTTCGAGCCAAGAACATCAATTAAATCATCTGTTTGAATTGTAACGCTTACATCTTTGATCGAGTTATCAGTTGCAAATAAAGTGACAGGCACTGCAATTTCTTCATCTGGCCCTAGTGTTCGTGGCAAACTTACTTGCAACATTAAAGGTTGACGGATAAAGACCGATTCCTGCGCTTTACCATAGGCTGGGCTCTGATCTGCCAAACCCTTTTCTCCAGCAACCACCATGACACGCACGGCGCCTAAATAAGGTGGAAGATCGATTTCATGTTCAGCAGTTTCACCTGCTTTTAAAGCAAAAGGCCCTAAGAATTTAACCACAGGAGGAAAACGCCGTTTTTTGCTGTCTTCGTTATCAATCTCAGCTTCATCACCACCACCAAGTGCCAGCATGCGCTCTAACTTCCCGCCGTAAGCACCAATTACTTCATCGTATAAATCCCAAGTTTTAATGCCTAATGCTTCTTTGCTGTAAAAATGCTTATGCAGGTTAGGCGTTTTAAATGCGGTTAAACCAAGCAAGCCTTCATCAACAAGTGCAACCGTGTAATTCATGCTCTTGCCATTGGCTTCGGTAATTTTTATCACTTGTTTTGACTGTGGTTTCCACTCTTCATCTACCATAATTTTAGGGCTTAGATAAGTTTCAGGATCAGCAACCTCAAGTGGAATAATGCCGTATAAACGAATCGGTCGATCATTGTTTTTATCTTTATGTGGCTGTAATACAGCAATATGAATATAGGCATTGGGCGACATTTCAGCGGTGATCGGGACTTTTATTTGTGCCTTATCCTGCGCCGCGATTTTAGTCAGATCAAGCCAACGTTGTTCTACAATACTGCTACCCGTTTCTATCGTCAGTAAAGCGCTACCACCACTGACAGAAGGTAATTGGATGGTGGCAGTTTCGCCAACGGTGTAGACTTTTTTATCCGTAAATAATTCTAAGCGACTTGCTGCGGTACTTCCTGATTGTTGCGCACGCCCCGACCAATCTGGCCAATCAATATAAGTGGTTTTTCCTGCACAGTGTTTG
>CAYTRF010000124.1:0-5119 GCA_964440065.1 uncultured Cocleimonas sp.
CATGGGGCTGATTTACGTGTCGTACAGTTATTGTTAGGGCATAGTGACTTATCAACAACCCAGATTTATACACATGTAGCAAATGCTCGTTTGAAAAGTTTGCATCAAGAGCACCATCCGAGAGGATAAGGGCGCTATCAATAGAGTTGTCCTAAGCGCATCTAAACCGAAGTTGAAGGCGTTTATGCTGGTGGTGTATGATGAATGTTAAGCTGATATACTTGGCAAGGCTCAGTGCATTAGGTTTATATAATTTAAGATTAACTTTAGGAAATAAAATGATTAAAAAATTACTATTAGGCGCATCTTTAAGCGCAATATTGTTAACAGCTTTTGTCACAACACAAGCAAAAGTAGCGGATGTTTCTGGTGCAGAAACCCTAACGATGTTGACGGAAAAGCTAACGGCTAGATTTAGATCAGCACCTTCATCCATCAAACTTAGTGCAGTACCTAATTTGTATGAAGTGATGTATGGAACGGAAGTGGTGTATGTATCCGCTGATGGTAAATACTTTATCGCAGGCGATATGATTAGCATGGAAGGTCGCAAGAATATGACTGAGCTGGCTAAGCAAGGCATTCGCAAAGGCATTATGGATCGCCAAGATAATAAGCCAGTCGTGTTCAAAGCAAAAAATGAAAAACACGTTCTACAAGTCTTCACGGATATTGATTGCCCGTACTGCGCAAAGTTACACCGTGAAGTGCCTGAACTAAATGCAAAGGGAATTACTATTGAGTATTTAATGTTCCCACGTGCGGGGCTTGCTTCAAACTCATTTAAAAAAGCAATAAGTATGTGGTGCTCGGATGATAATAGACAAGCGATGACGGATGCCAAAGAGCGTATAGAAATTGATGCTAAAACCTGTGATAACCCCATTGAGTTACAATATAATTTAGGGGGTGAAGTGGGTGTTACAGGAACTCCTGCCCTTGTTACATCAACAGGCCGATTAATTCCAGGATATATGCCTGCGGATAGATTAGCAGCGATGTTGGAAAAAGAAAAAGCAGATAATAAATAACATTGTAAGTAGAGTCATTGCTGAGTTATAGTAACGAACTCAGTGAATCTCCTGCAGGAGAGTTTAGTGTTTCTTTATCTTATATAGGTGATGTGGCATTAACACCGAAGGCGCAAATCCGCTCGGAAACGCTCAGGTACAAAGGACTGCAGTGAAGAGCCATTTATATAAAAGTAACTGGCTCTGTGAATACTGGCTCTGGAGAGCGAAACACTTGGATATGATATCCGTGATGTTTCCACCGAAGGGTTTAACTTTGGTTGTTTAGATAAACGGCTAAAGGAATCTCTCAGGTATCATGGACAGAGGGGCGGCAGATTGAAGAATCTGCCGCCCTTTTTTTTGCACACGTTTTGCGCAAGTTTAATGCCCAGAAATACTGAGTTTTAGGAGTTAAGATGTCACAACAAACCCCGTTATATGAAAAACACCTCGATGCAGGTGGCAAGATGGTTGATTTTGCAGGCTGGGAAATGCCAATAAACTATGGCTCTCAAGTGAAAGAACACAAACAAGTGCGTGAAGATGCAGGTATGTTTGATGTTTCTCACATGGTGATTCTTGACCTTACGGGTCCAGATGTAAAAATCTTTTTACAATATTTATTGGCCAATGATGTAGCTAAATTAAAAGATAAAGGCAAAGCCTTGTACTCAGGTATGCTCAATCACGAGGGTGGCGTAATTGATGACTTAATTGTCTATTATTTAGACGATGGTTTTTATCGAATGGTGGTGAATGCTGCGACACGTGATAAAGATATCAAGTGGATAACGGCTCAATCAAAAAAGTATAATGTAGACATTAAAGAACGTGATGATCTTTCGATGATTGCGGTTCAAGGGCCGAATGCCCGTGAAAAAGCTGCCTCATTACTTTCTGCTGATGATGCTGAAACAGTGAGTGCCTTAAAAGTATTTGTAGGCACAGCAATTGGTGATAGTTTCTACGCTCGCACGGGTTATACAGGTGAAGATGGCTTTGAAATACTTGTACCAAATGACAAAGTAACTACACTGTGGGATCAATTAATTGCAGCAGGTGTTCAGCCAATTGGTTTAGGAGCGCGGGATACCTTACGTCTTGAAGCAGGAATGAATTTGTACGGCACCGATATGGATGAGACAATTTCCCCTTTAGCCGCAGGCATGGGATGGACGGTTGCTTGGGAGCCTAATGAGAGAGATTTTATTGGCCGTTCAGCAATTGAGAAACAAAAACAAGACGGTTTGAAAGCGAAATTGGTTGGCTTGGTTCTAGAAGACAAAGGTGTATTACGCGGTCATCAAAAAGTTATTACAAAGCATGGCGATGGTGAAATTACCTCGGGTTCATTCTCACCTAGCTTAGGTGTTTCTATCGCCTTAGCGAGAGTACCTGCAGCAACTAAAGACAGTTGTCATGTTGAAATTCGTGGCAAGCAATTAGCGGCTAGAATTGTAACGCCTCCCTTTGTTAGAAAAGGAAAATCTCTAATCTAATCAAAAACAAACAAAATACAAAATAGGAGTAAAAAATGAGTAACGAAAACCCCACAGATCTTAAATACACAAAATCTCACGAATGGATACGCGATAATGGTGATGGAACCGTAACGATTGGTATTACGGATCACGCCCAAGAACTTTTAGGCGATGTAGTTTACGTCGAGCTTCCAGAGGTTGAAACTGAACTCACAGAAGAAGAAAGCTGTGGCGTAATCGAGTCTGTTAAAGCCGCATCAGATATGTATGCACCACTCGCTGGAACAGTTACTGAAGTGAATGAAGAGTTAG
The DNA here is from genome assembly GCA_964440065.1 of uncultured Cocleimonas sp. Classification (GTDB taxonomy): domain Bacteria; phylum Pseudomonadota; class Gammaproteobacteria; order Thiotrichales; family Thiotrichaceae; genus Cocleimonas. The sequence goes on from CAYTRF010000124.1 coordinate 2,807, forward strand.
ATGGTGAGCCAGAGCTTATCAATAGTGCCCCCTTTGGCGAAGGTTGGATTTTTTCTATGAAACCGTCTAACACAGATGATATGGATAAATTGCTTGATGCGAATGCTTATGAAGCAATTTGCCAAGAATAATATAAATTTTCCCTTCTCTAGCAAGAAAAGGGATTTGTAACTTACTTGTACAATTTGAACATATACTTATGAAAACCACACCATCCTTACCTCTACCCCTAAGTAGCTTAAAGCAATCCACTGATTTTATTACCCGACACATTGGCCCACAAGGTGATGATATTGATGCCATGGTTAAAGCCATTGGTGTCTCTTCAGTTGATGAATTAATGGATCAAACCGTTCCTGATAGCATTCGAATTAAGGATGAATTGAATCTCCCTGATTCATGCACTGAGCGAGAAGGCTTGGCTTATTTACGCGGTATCGCTGATAAGAATACAGTCAATAGATCATTCATAGGAATGGGTTATTACGACACCATCGTGCCACCTGTTATTTTACGTAACGTGTTTGAAAATCCTGGTTGGTATACGGCATACACACCATATCAGCCAGAGATTTCACAGGGGCGTTTAGAAGCATTGTTAAATTATCAACAGATGATAATGGACTTAACCGGCATGGATATGGCGAATGCTTCTTTGCTTGATGAGGCAACTGCAGCGGCTGAGGCAATGGCTTTATGTAAACGCTCTAACCGACTAAAAACAGATAAGTTTTTTGTTGATGAAGGTGTTTTTCCACAAACTTTAGCGGTGTTGAAAACGCGTGCGCAATATTTTGGTTACGAGTTAGTTATTGGTAATCCAGAAAAAGACTTAGCAAAGCACGAAGTGTTCGGTGTGTTGCTTCAATATCCAGACTTAACCGGAAATATTAAAGACATCGAAGCCGTAATTAAACAAGCGCATGATCAAAAAGCACTGGTTTGTGTGGCTGCTGATATCATGGCTTTGGTGATGCTTAAATCACCGGGTGAAATGGATGCTGATATTGTATTTGGTAGCTCGCAACGCTTTGGTGTTCCAATGGGTAACGGTGGGCCACATGCGGCTTATTTTGCAGTTAGAGATAAATTTAAACGCTCCGTTCCTGGTCGTGTGATTGGTGTATCCATTGATAGACAAGGAAACCCTGCACTGCGCATGGCAATGCAAACACGTGAGCAACATATTCGTCGTGAAAAAGCGACATCCAATATCTGTACTGCTCAGGCTTTATTAGCCAATATGGCAGGTTTTTATGCGACCTTTCATGGATCACAAAGGCTCAAGCAAATAGCCGCTAGAATCAATCGCATGGCAAGTATTATGGTAGCAGCAGTGCGCCAGAGTGATTTATCCAAAGCTAAGTTTATAGTGAATACTTCATGGTTTGATACCATTACAATCAACGTGGGCGATCATCAAAAAGAAATTTATCAAAAAGCTTTAGATAAAGGCATCAATCTACGCTTGGTTGACTCAGATAAATTAGCCTTAAGCTTTGATGAGACCAAAACTGAAGTGGACCTAGAAGATTTATTTGATATTTTCTTTGGGGACGGGCACGGGTTTGTTGTCGCAGATTTGGATTCACAAATTATAACTGTCAAATGTGAATCAGGAATTCCAGATAATTATCAACGTCAATCAGATGTTTTAACCCACGAAGTTTTTAATCAACATCATTCTGAAACAGAAATGATGCGTTATCTAAAGCGATTAGAAAACAAAGACTTATCTCTAGTTCATGCAATGATACCTTTAGGTTCATGTACCATGAAATTAAACTCAGCCACTGAAATGATGGGCGTTAGCTGGCCAGAATTTGGCAGTATTCATCCGTTTGCTCCGAGTGATCAAAAGAAAGGTTATAAACAGCTTATTGATGAACTTGAAGCATGGCTTTGTGAAGTCACAGGTTATGCTGCAATTTCTATGCAACCCAATTCAGGCGCGCAGGGTGAGTACGCAGGCTTAATAGCGATCAATCGTTACAACAAAAGCATCGGGCAGAGGCATCGTAATATTTGTTTGATTCCTACTTCTGCTCACGGAACTAACCCCGCATCAGCTGCCATGGCAAGAATGAAAATTGTGTTGGTTGATTGTGATGATAACGGTAACATTGATATTGTCGATTTACGCACAAAAGCTGAAGAGCACAAAGATGATTTAGCTTGTATCATGGTGACGTACCCTTCGACACATGGAGTATTTGAAGAAGCTATCGTCGAAGTGTGCGACATTATCCATGATAACGGCGGTCAGGTTTACCTAGATGGAGCTAATTTAAATGCTCAAGTTGGACTGGCTAA
>CAYTRF010000125.1:0-3259 GCA_964440065.1 uncultured Cocleimonas sp.
TATTAAATCTAATATTCTGGAGTAAAAATGGCACGCACACCTTCAACCATGCTGGAGCTTGGTACTACAGCCCCCGATTTTTCATTAATCGAACCTGCAACAAATAAGCACGTTTCATTATCCGATTTTGCAGGGCAGCCGTTACTTGTCGCATTCATTAGTAATCACTGTCCTTATGTGATTCTTATCAAAGAAGAATTTACAAGTTTTGTAAAAGAATACCAAGAAAAAGGCTTAAAGGTGGTGGCAATAAATTCCAACGATATTGAAAATTACCCTGATGATAGCCCTGAAAAGATGATTGAAGATATAAAAATTTATGACTATAGCTTTCCTTATCTTTTTGATGAAACACAATCCATAGCGAGCCAATACCAAGCAGCTTGTACGCCAGACTTCTTTATGTTTGATGCGGATCACAAGCTCTACTATCGTGGTCAATTTGATGATGCACGACCTAAAACCGATACCCCTGTAACGGGTGCTGATATGAAAGCGGCAGCGAATAGTTTATTAAATGGTGATGCGCCACCAGAAACACAAAAAGCTTCCTTGGGTTGTAACATTAAGTGGAAACAGGGTAATGAGCCTAACTATGCTTAAAACCTACTATTAATAGTAGCAATAGTAATGCCGTTTGCAATGAATATTAGAATATGCTAATATATGTGCATAAACTTACTACAACCCCCACAAATCAGGATTGGTCATGATGCATCTAAAGAGTTTTTTATTGTCCGCTACAGTACTACTGTCGTTAGTGAACGTTAGTATGGCGCAAGCCAATAACGGTATTGTTTTTCCACCTAATGCTGAAGTAAATCCTGTTGCGTATCCACCGCAGGCACCTGTCGCTCCACAGTTTAATCCTAGAATGCCTCAATCAGTAGCTCCTTATGTTTTTGGAAAGAATAATCAGCCACAAATTGCACCACCTCAGGGCATGATTCCTATGCCAATGAGGGGCGCGCCATACGCAAATATGCCTACATATCCAAGAAGGAATAATAGTAGTAATAGCTTTCCTTTTACAAATAATATGCCTTTCAATATGAATAACTTCGGCGGCAATGGTAGTAACCCTGCGAACAATTTTAACCCATTTTCTAATGGAAACATGCCCTTCTCAAATAACTCTTCTGGAATGATGCCTTCAAATCCAATGAACAATATGTTCGGAAATAATACTAATAACGGCAACAACAATAATTGGAATATGCCCTTCTTCAACTCTAATAAAAAACGTAAGAAAGCTTGGGGAGATAAACGAAATATTTGGCCAGATTTTTACACAGATTTTACTGATGAAGCTTGGGATACCATGATGAGTGGGCCCCGTGATTTAGGCCCTATGCCATGTGGATGGCGCTTCCCTTATATCAGTATGCCAGACCCAGTCACAGTATCTGATGCGATAACAAATCAATTCCCACCGATTGCGGAAGAAGCTGGCAATATGGCAGATTTTTCAGATTGGGGTATATTTGATAATTAGTTTATCAAATACACAGAGACCTTTACACACTATTTATTGATGTAAGCAAAGGTCTCTATTAATTCACTCTCTGTCGCAATCAAATCTAAGAGAACATCCCAAGGTTCGGCAGTAAGTGTTTCCACTTCTTGAAAGTCATAAGCAAAACCCATTAATATGGGTTTTGTCGTTTTTTTACTCTTAAAAGAAAAACAACGATCGTAATATCCTCCACCCATTCCTAGTCTATTTCCTAGCCTATCGAAGCCTAATAAAGGCATAATCACTAAATCCAAATCTACAAGATCAATAATATCTGTTTCCTTGTATTGAGGCTCAGGGATGGAAAACTTATTATTCTCATACTGCGTTTCAGAGTTAATTGCTACAAAGTGTAAGCCTTGATTTTTATTGCTTGCTAATATCGGCAGATAAAACTGTTTATTGGCTTTTGAAGGAATATCTAGCAAGCTCTCTGGCTTCGCCTCTCCATATACTGAATGATAAAATGCTATGTTTTGTGCATTCTTGAAAGCTTCTGTATTGCTAACTTGATTTATAATTTTTGCAGATTTTTTTTTCTGAGATTCATCACTAAGCTGTAAGCGTTGACCCTTTAATATTTTGCGTATTCTATCTTTATCTTGGCTAACATCATTCATTAAAAAATTATGACATAAAAAAACCACCTAAATGGTGGTTTTATAAAAACAGTGAAGTATATTTCTACACTCGGATACGTTTTCCAGCTCTTATACTGCTATTACGTAGCCTATTAATCCTTTTAAGACGCTTAACCGTTGTTCCATATTTTCTGGCAATACGGTATAAGCTATCACCACGTCTCACACGATAAGTACGACCTTTCTTTGATCTTTTAGTGTAACGATAAGCACGTTTATTATGAACATCTTGAGCTGCTGGCAATCGATGTATAGCTTGTACTAAACGACCAGCGTATCTGCGCGGTAGTAATATTTGATTTGAATAACGCGGTGTTGTAATACCGTGTAGGAAACTAGAATTAATACTGGTTAAGGTATTAGCAGGTAAGCCCGCATGAGCCGCTACTTTCTTTAAGTTAACCGCTTTATTTATGCTAATAGAAGTCAGTGCCGGAGTATTTGGAATCCCGCGAAGGTGAACTCTAAAAGCACGCGGGTTACGGAAAATCTCTTTGTACGCCAATAAACGCGGCACGTATTGTTTAGTTTCCCTAGGAAGATCTAAGCTCCAGTAATCAGTGCGACGACCCTGTCTTTTATTTTTAGCAATTTCACGCTGCACACGGTTTTCACCCGCGTTGTAGGCTGCAAGTGATAAGAACCAATCACCTCTAAATTGTCGATTTAATTTCTGTAAATAATCAAGAGCAGCATGCGTTGCCTTCATGGGGTCTAAACGCGCATCATAACTACGTGTTTGATGTAATCCGTAATTACGTCCTGTAGAGCGAATAAATTGCCACATCCCTGCCGCACCTGCATGAGAATAAGCATTGTTACGATAAGCACTTTCGACAAAGGGCAACAAAGCAAGCTCTGTCGGCATATTGCGACGATTTAACTCATTAACCACCATATAAAGGTAATCGGAAGAGCGATCTGCTAGTCTTTGAACTCTGGCAGGGTTTCTAGAAAATTCTGCTGTATAGCGTCTAACCAGAGGATTATTGTTGTAGTTTCCAAAGCGAAAACCTCTGTAAACGCGATTCCATACATTGTGATCATTACTACCTTGTTGTTTACGCTGTTGAAGTGTTCGTTGGTAGTTTAGTCGTTGTTG
>CAYTRF010000125.1:3359-5105 GCA_964440065.1 uncultured Cocleimonas sp.
AGTCGTTGTTGCTGTACCAGTCTTTTTTGGTGGGCTTTACGACGTGCAATATTTTGTAACTGAATTTGACGACGTTTCGCCGCATAAGGGTCTGGTCGCTTATTTACAGCCTGACGATGAGCAACTGGATTGAATCGTTGCGCTTGCGTGTTTACGACAGCTTGTCTTACGGCAACTGGAGCCGTAGCAGCTCTTACCATATGGGCAGGAACACCTAAATCTTTAGCTACTTTAAGTAATTCATCCTTGTTCAATGGTTGTGCTGATAAGGGTAAGGATAAACCCGTCAATATAAAAAATGAAGCAATCAGCGACACTGATACTTTTTTCATTATCATGTTTTTCATAAGCCCGTTTACACCTGTATAAGTGATAAATATAAAAAAATGGTATAAAATGTATAAACATTAAAAGCTAACTACTTAATTTTATTATATTGAGTTGGCTGATAAACGGTGCTAAATATAGTACGTAGCAACATAAACCGCAAGGATAATAACGATTTTGAAAAATAAATCAGAAATACTAGACTATTGTTCTAACTGGTACCAAACCTTATCTGGTGAAATGGCTTTGGATCAGTTGGATGAGCAGTGCGCTGATCTAATGTCAGAGATATTTGGTTATCATGCTGTTGAGACGGGTTTTTTAAGTGGTAAACATGATTTTTTACAGTTCTCGCGCATTGCTGCGGGTGTTTCTATCGTTAATAAAACAGGTGATTTATCGGCCGACCCCAAGTCTGACGATGAAATCCAGTCAGCCATCATCTCCTCAAGTGAGCAGTTACCCATCGCAACGGATAATGTCGATTTGGTGATTGCAAGCCATGTGCTAGAAGCCTCTAAAGACCCTCATCAAGTATTACGTGAGATTGACAGGGTACTTGTTCCTGAGGGGCATTGTATTTTGATAGGATTCAATCCCTTTGCGGCGTCACGCATGGCGCCACAAATAAGTAAGTTTGTACGTGGTGGCTTAAAACGCAATAAAATGGCCAATGCTCATTACAAACTGCGTAGCGCACATCGTGTTCGTGATTGGTTTTCACTGCTTGGTTTTGAAGTGCTTGATGTTCACTACATGGGGTTTCGCCCTAATATTAAAAATCCTAAACTATTTGATAAGTTTCGTTGGCTGGACAAAGCAGGAGAATATATGGGGCCAGCGTTAGGCAAGCTGTATATGTTTCATGTCAAAAAACAAGTGATTGCCATGCGCCCCTATAAAAAAGTCTGGAAAGCCCCTGCTGTTCTTAGCGGTGGCAAAGTGGTAATCAATCGCACGGCTCAAAGAATTCGTCGCGAAAATTACTCTAACAACTACTCTAAAAACTATTCAAACTGATCCTACAAGCATGAACCAACAAAAAGTTTCTATTTTTACCGATGGTGGTTGTCGAGGCAACCCGGGCCCTGGTGGCTGGGGCGCAAGTATGCGTTTTGGTGATCATCAAAACGATATTTATGGTTATGAGGAGGAAACCACCAATAACCGTATGGAACTTATGGCAGCAATAAGATCATTGGAAACTTTAACACGTCCTTGTCAGATTAATTTAACCACAGATTCTCAATACGTTCGTCAAGGCATTACAGAATGGATGGAAAACTGGAAAAAACGTGGCTGGAAAACAGCAGCAAAAAAACCCGTGAAAAATAAAGACCTGTGGCAAAGATTGGATGAAGCTGTTGCTCGACATGAGGTAGAATGGCATTGGGTTAAAGGACACAGCGGGCATGAAGG
>CAYTRF010000126.1:0-5099 GCA_964440065.1 uncultured Cocleimonas sp.
GTTGCCTGTGGCAATCACCTGATTATTCCCCAGAAGAAGGGCATGAATTATTACCGGGCGAGATTCAGCAAGTTCGTAAATACGTCAGCCTTATGGAAATGGTGAATGAAGTAGAAGTTGAGAATGCAGGTGATGATGCACAAGAAATCTGGGTGCTTGAGACCGAGTTATTTCCCTATGAAGATGAAGGCGAGTCTTATAATGATATGGAAGGCAAAGAGCCTATATCGTCACCCATCCACTACTCCGAATGGGACTACCAAACACAATTGGAACGCCCTAACTGGGTGACTGTTATTGAAAAACGACCTAAGATGGGAGACCTTGAAGATATTGAAGCTACCATTGAAAAGCACAAACCTATTATTTCACGTTTAAAGCATATGATTGAGGCTGTCCAACCTCAGGGAGTGATTCGAGAACGTAAAATGGAGGATGGTGATACGATAGATATCAACGCGGCTGTTGATGCTATGGTTGATATTCGCATGGGCTACCAACCAGACCCGAGAATCAATATTCGCACACACCTTCAAATTCGTGATTTATCAGTATTGCTTTTGATCGACTTATCAGAATCAACTAATGATCCAGTCAACGGCACATTTCCTGAAATTGAAAATAAAGATGAAGATGAAGATGAGGAAGACGTAGTTACCGTATTAGATTTAGCGAGAGAAGCATCAGTACTTCTAGCTGAAGCTCTGGATAAGATCGGTGACCCTTTCGCAATACATGGCTTTGATTCTGATGGTCGCCATGATGTTGAATATTACCGCTACAAAGACTTTGATAGCCCTTACAATGAAACCGTCAAAGGTCGCCTTGCGGGTATGACAGGTCAATTATCTACTCGTATGGGAGCAGCATTACGCCATGCAGGTGCGATTATGTCCGAGAAATCTAGCCAACGAAAATTAGTGATTTTACTCACCGATGGTGAACCTTCTGACAACGATGAGCGAGACCCGCAATATCTTCGTCAAGATACCAAACATGCAGTAGAAGATTTAGCAAAGAATGGGGTACGTACATTTTGTCTCAGTTTAGACCCTTATGCTGACGACTATGTTTCTAATATCTTTGGACGAAAAAACTATCTAGTACTAGACAATGTAATGAGCCTCCCAGAAAAATTGCCGGCTCTTTATCTAAGCATGACACGATAACTCCACGGTACAGTGAGCGAACTAAGTTGCTCGTTCAAAGTAAGATTGTTAAATCAGGGTTTTTAATAGTTTTTTCTCTTGGAATTATTTAAAAAATGCAGTTTTCAGGAGAATTTTTTAGATCTTAATACTTCGATATTACTTAAATATAACATCATGGCGTAATCTTTATAATAATTCTTATATAGGTGCTCTGCTATCGCATCACTTACCTTTGGCTCACAGACAACTTCAATACGAATATTGCTATCAGAAGACCAACCCGCATCGCGTATTCCCCGATGACCTTTGCCACGAGCATTACTAATGGTGTAACCACGAGCGCCCAGACGCTCAATCTCTTTTTCTAATGTATGTTCCAAAACTGATTCTGTAATAATTGTAATCAGTTTCATTTCATGTGTAATCACGGTTATTTATGCTCCAATAGTGTAAATATATTCTGTCAGTTTATGATACAACGGAATACCAAAAATAATATTAAATGGGAAAGTCACACCGAGTGATGCGGTAAGTGACAAGGTAGGATTTGCCTCTGGAAGAGCGATACGCATAGCAGCAGGAACCGCAATATAAGAAGCACTAGCTGCCAATGTAGCCAATAATACAGTACCACCAAGGGAAAGACCTAACATGAAGCCAAGCCCACTACCAATAAGTGCTGATAATATTGGGAAAATTATTCCAAAACCTAATAAAAACACGCCATGTCGCCGTAAACTTCCGATCTGGCTTGCTGCTATCAATCCCATTTCAAGTAAAAATAATGCCAAGACCCCTTTAAATGGGTCAAAGAACAATCCTGCAATTGGCTTAATTCCCTCTTCTCCAGCTATCCAACCAATCAATAGACCACCTAGCAACAGTACGATGCTTTTCCCCAGAAAAACTTCATGTGATAATTGACCCCATTTTGTCTTTTTTGAAATACCTCGCACCAAAACAATACCGACCAGAATCGCTGGTACTTCCAATAGGACTAGAAACAACGGCATATAAGCTTCAAATGTGACTTCTTGTCCAATGAGATATGCTGTCGCCACGGCGTAAGTGCCGACACTAACCGAACCATAGTGAGCAGCTATTGATGCTGCGTCTGCCTTATCAAACCGACCGATATAACGCAGAATGGGGAAAGCGATCAAAGGCAATAAAAAGCCCATTGCTACCACTGCCGAAACATCAGGTAATAATGCACTAAACGACTGTTTAGATAACTCTACACCACCTTTAAGACCGATAGCGAGTAACAATATAATACTAAGAAATTCATATATTGAAGGAGGTAAGCGCATCTCTGCACGCATAAGACCTGCCAACAAGCCAAGAATGAAAAACAATACGACAGGATCTAAAGACATAAATTAATCCTTATGACACAGGTGATGGTAAAGCCGCATCCGTGTATAGTATATAAAACGGATTTAGAATGAATTTTCTTGATACTCTGCCTGTATAAAAAAAAATTAGCAAGTAGCGGTAAGTACTAATTATTTGAAACTTATCGTTAGGAATTTTAGTTTTTTTAAAAAACTATTGAACCAAACTACCATTCAAACTACTATAAATACTAAGCTCTATTGCTTTCCCCCTCCCTTTTAACCTACTCTCCATCTCCACTTATAATATGACTCTCAATTAATGGAATATAGCATTCTAATCATTTTCTACTATGGCATCTTACATGCACTAGGGCCTGATCATTTAAGCGCAATTGCCTTATTCTCCATAGGCAAAGAAAAGAAAAAAGCCTTACTTCTCAGTTTACTTTTTCAAAGTGGGAATGTACTTGGGGTTGTACATAATCCGTCACGGAATTACTCTCTATTTACTTGCTCTTATTATCGAGCGTATTGCAAGTGATGAGCTTCTGCAATATGGTGATATTATCTCATCAACTGTTATTTTATTTATGGGCCTCTATCTCGTCTACCTAGCCGCTACTAATAAAATCCGTATAAATAATCATCATCATTTTGATCATAAAGTAGACAATAATACCGATTATCACGCTCATAGACATACTCATATTTATTATAAGAACGAACATCTACACGAAAAAAGCATGCTTCTCTCACTGGGGTTATTGATGGGCGTCGGTGGTATACGTGGCATGTTAGTGACTTTGTCGGTAATTTCTCACCAAAATGTTGGTGTAGAAATGATACTAGCTTTTATACTTGGTATTAGCCTAGTATTTTTACTATTTGGTTATCTCATTTACCTAATAAACTCCCAGCTGATTCAATCTATCAAAACATTACGTTATGCGATAACATCAGTGGGTTTATTATCAATTGCTATCGGCACAGTGAACCTAGCTGAGGCTGCATATTCTAACTAGCAAACAAATCATTAATTTTTTATTAAAAACAGGAGAAATACGATGTTTAAATTAAATACGGTAAAAGCACATTGTGATGTACCATGTGGTATATACGATACTAGCGCAGCGCAGATTGCTGCACTGTCTGTTATTAGAATGGTTGACCTAATCAACGCAGCAGAAAAAGGCGATGACGAAGCAGCTTATCTTAACAACATGGCACGTTACATTACTGTCAAAGAAGAAGAAGCGGTTAAGTGTAAAGAAGAGATTCGTATTATTTGGGGTGATTTTATCAAGCCTCCACACGTTGCTGATCACCCTGACGTTCACACAATTACACATAACATTATGATGTTGGCAGGTGCTGCAAAGCAACACACTTCACGTGACAAAGCGATGGAGCTTCTTGCAGAAGTGAATAAGTTCGCTGAAATATTTTGGGCCATTAAAGGCGTTGAGACTAAAATCGTTAAAGCACCTTACCTACCAGGTGAAGATGTCGTAAACCCTGTACTTTAATAGCCTGATATTCAATCTAAGAATCAGTTAGGTTGATTCGAATATTTAAAGTAGAAGGCAGTTCTCTGTTCCCTCACCTAAAAGAGGGACAGAGAATTGTTTGTATTAAAGTTTTCAAATTCAACAAAATCCGCATCGGTGATTTTGTAGTATTCTCAAAAAAACCTCATGGACTAATGATTAAAAGAGTGGATTCTATCCAAGATGGGCACTTTTACGTCAAAGGCACAGACCCAATGAGTATTGATAGTAGGAACTTTGGCTTTTTAAATCGTACAGAAATTAAGTACAAACGAATATCATTTTTCAGATAACCAAAATACGAATTACTTACTAGGTAGGTTTATGCAGCACATAATCATCTGTTTTTTTATTAATTATAGATTATGCACATTTTACACATGAGTTAGAACTCCCCTGTTGCACCATTTTCAAGCATTGTCCATAGTGCGTTTCTAACTTTAAGGGTTTCTTCTTTTAGCTCAGGAGACATTTTACGACCCATTTTTATCATCATGTCCATGTTTAGAGTGTATAGCCACAGACCATCTTCTTTTTCAACTATTGATACACGACAGGGAAGATAAGCAGCCATAGAAGCAGAAAAATCAACCATCTTTCTAGCCGTTTCAGGATTACAAAATGACATAACGTGTAATACGCCCGTCTTAATACCTCTAGCTTCCAACTCTTTGGATAATGGTAACTCTCCTACCGCCCTAATATTTTGCTCAGTTGCGACAGAATTAATTGCAGTAATAACATCTTCAAGATCAACACCCTCTTCAACTTTCTTTGACCAAGCTGTTGTTTCAGAAATATCACCTTTCGAGCTAATCCATAGCTTAAACATCTCTGCAGCCGTTTCAGCAGCACCTTCTTCAAGGTTAGAAGCAGCAGCCGTCGCACCTTCAAAGTCATTCATGAAAACATCCATAATAGGTTTCATTTCTGGGTTCGTCATCATGGGCATCATACTCATCATGGGTTTGAACTTTACAAACATTGCACCGCCTATAACGATACTTAAAACACCAATAACTGCTAAAATATTCTTTATCATAGTAAAAACTCTCTAATAA
>CAYTRF010000127.1:0-2465 GCA_964440065.1 uncultured Cocleimonas sp.
AGCTGACAACCCTAAGACTCTTATGGAAAGAGCTTAAAGCATATCTTACATACATACACATACTATTAACAATAATAAGCGAATAATAAAATGGATAAAGAAAGTGCAATAAGTTACGTACACCAATTACTTCACTCTACTTTAGATAATAAAGCCTCTGATTTGTTTATTACGGCGCATGCCGCGCCGTCTATTAAAACAGATGGGCAAATGAAGCCTCTTTCAGATCAGAAGCTTAGCCCTGAACAAACAGGCTATATCGTTCGCGCCATCATGAATGATAAACAATTAAAAGAATTTGAAGAATACATGGAGTGTAACTTTGCAATCAGCCTGCCAGGAACAGCTCGATTCCGTGTAAACACATTCACTCAACGTGGCTCTCCTGGAATGGTTCTACGACATATTCCTGATCATATCCCTTCTATTAAGCAGCTTGTTTTACCGCCTGTTTTAAATGACATCGCGATGACAAAACGAGGTTTAGTCATTATGGTTGGTGCGACAGGCTCTGGTAAATCAACCTCACTAGCCTCAATGGTGGATTATAGAAACAAAAATAGCATGGGTCATATTGTTACCATTGAAGACCCCATTGAATTCACCCATGAGCATCACAAATGTTTGGTTACTCAACGAGAGGTCGGTGTAGATACTGCAAGCTATGCAATTGCAATGAAAAACACATTACGCCAAGCACCCGATGTTATTTTATTGGGCGAGGTTCGTGATCAAGAAACAATGGAATATGCGATTGCTTATGCTGAAACTGGTCACCTTTGTTTAACGACACTACACGCTAACAGCGCCAATCAAGCACTTGATAGAATTATCAACTTCTTTCCAGATGAGAGGCGTGATCAACTGCTAATGGATTTATCCTTAAACCTTAAAGCAGTTGTTTCACAACGTTTAATCAGAAAAGCTAATGATAGTGGTCGACTACCAGCAGTTGAAGTTATGTTAAACACACCGATGATGGCGGATCTTATTTATAACGGTGATATCAGTGGCATGAAAGAGCTCATTTCAAAATCAAACAACCTCGGCATGTGTACCTTTGATCAGGCTCTATTCAGAATGATTGATGCCAAAATGATTACCGTTAAAGAAGGTTTACGTAATGCTGATTCCGTCAATGACCTTCGTTTACAACTTAAGTTAAATAGTAAACATGCTAAGAAAGATGACTTCTATAAAGGTACTGAAGACCTTGCAATGGAAGCTCTAGGCGATTACGAACCTAAGCTCTAACAATTGCTCTAAATAATTAAAAATATGTAAAAGGGAATAAAATAATGAAAATAATACCTTATCTTGAAGCCATGGTTAAACACGAAGCTTCAGATTTATATCTAACAACAGGTGCTTTTGCCACTATAAAAGTAATGGGTAGACAGGAAAAAATCTCTAAAAACAAGCTTATGCCTGGCACGATTGCTGCCTTTGCCAAAGAGCTTATGTCAGATAAAGAATGGACTGTATTTAGTCGTAGCAAGGAGATGAATAAAGGTATTTCCGTTAGAGATCTTGGTCGTTTCAGAGTGAATGTTTATTTTCAACGCGGTGAAGTATCAATGGTGATTCGCTATGTTCGATCAGATATTTTATCGCCAGAAAGATTAGGCTTACCCGAGATTCTAAAAGAACAAGTGATGAAAAAAGAGGGCTTACTATTATTTGTTGGTTCAACAGGCGCAGGTAAATCAACATCAATGGCATCACTAATTCAATACCGAAACCAACGTGATGCTGGACATATTCTAACCATTGAAGATCCTATAGAATTTACATACCGCCATGACAAATCTATTATTGGTCAACGTGAAGTGGGCTTTGATACATTATCTTATGAGAATGCAATGCGCGAGGCAATGCGCGAAGCACCTGATGTCATTATGGTAGGAGAAATCAGAAGTACTGCATCTGTAGAAGCTGCCATGAGTATGGCGGATACAGGCCACTTGGTTATTAGTACATTGCATGCGACAGGTACTGTTCAAGCACTTGAGCGCCTTATGTATTTATTACCGCTTGAGCAAAAAGAGCGGGTACTAATGGATCTTTCTTTAAATCTATCAGCTATTGTTGCGCAACGCTTAATACCAAGCGTAGATGGTCGCTATGCGTTAGCCACAGAAGTCATGGTTAATTCACCCTTTAGTTCTGAAGTCATTCGTAAAGGTAACTTTCAAGATTTAAAAGAGATTATTGAAAAAGGTAGTGTTGATGGAATGCATACATTTGATCAATCTTTAGCAAAACTCTTTAAAGAAGGTCGTATTACTCGTGATAAAGCACTTGAAAATGCAACATCCAAAAACAACTTAGAATGGATGCTAAGTTTCGATGATAAGGCTGAGGCATCAACAGCTCGCAAGCCCACTACCAATAGTGCTAGCCTATTACCAGAGCTTAGCTAAGTAGCTCTGATTTTCCATTAATAAACCAATCTCCTTATTTGC
>CAYTRF010000127.1:2475-5073 GCA_964440065.1 uncultured Cocleimonas sp.
GATTTTATATTAACTGTTTATAGTAGCTAAGGTACCTCTGTTAACTAGGTACCTTAGACTAACTAAAATAAGGACACTACTTTGAATATCACCGACTTACTTTTTGATAAAAGCAATGCTGGGGCAATTTCAGAAGTTACCAAAAATTTTGATTTAAGTGACTCTCAAGCAAAGGATGCAATATCATCATTGGCAAAATCACTCTCTCGTGGTCTTGGTCAAAACTCTCAGAACAAAGGAAGTTTGGGTAACTTATTTGATGCCCTTAATAAAGGTAAGCATTCACGTTACTTAGATGATCCTTCCTCACTCGGCAGAAAAGAAACTATTAATGATGGCAATGACATTTTAGGTCATATTTTTGGCAATAAAGACGTTAGTCGCCATGTGGCAAAACGTGCGGCAAAAAAAACCGGTTTAAGTAGCACCCTCCTAAAAAAATTACTACCCGTTGTTGCCACTATGGTAATGGGCTCATTAGGCAAGAAAATGATGGGTGGTGGTAGAAGTAGCGCGCCTGCAAATCGCGATACTGGCTTCCTAACTAAAATATTTGATAAAGATAATGATGGTTCAATGGTTGATGATGTACTTGGTATGGCTTTTAAGGCAGCCTTCTCTCGTTAATCGTGGTCAAGCAAAGCAATGTAATTATTGTTGAAATATTTGAATCACATTTCCATGTTTCAAGTGCTTTGCTAATTCCTTTGGTGTATTGCCATCACTGTTGTTAGCATTACGGCTAAGACCCCTATTAATTAAATATGCAGCCGTTTCGGGATGACCGAAACGAGCTGCTCCGTGTAATGCAGACCAGTTCTTCTCTGTCTTAGCATTTAGATTAGCCCCCTTTGACAGTAGAAATTTTACTACTTCTAAACGCCCCTTTGACGCAGCTTCATGTAATGGCGTTTCATCGTATTTATCTTTTGCATTTACATTCGCGCCATTTTTAATAATTACTTTTGAAAAGCCGAGTTGCCCTTTGGCCGCCGCTTTATGTAGTAAAGATTCCCCAATACCATCAGTGATATTCACATCCGCATTATTGCTTGCGAGAAGCTCTGCTATCTTTACATTTCCATTTCTGAGAACCACTTGTAAAGGCGTGCCTTTTCGACTTCCTGTATTTGCATTGGCTCCATACTTAAGTAAATTTGCAACAATACCCACCTGTGCTTTTGCAATGGCTAAGTGTAGAGGGTTACCACCTCGACCACTTTTATTCGGGTCAGCACGAAAGTGTAGCAAACGATTAACGATGTCAGAGTTTCCTTGGCTAATGGCTAATAACAGAGGTGTCTCACCAGCGTTACTCGCTTGATTACTGTCTCCTCCATTCTCTAGTAATAGTTGAACAAAGCCAGCATTACCTTTGTCGATTGCTAGATGTAGTGCCGTTCTACCCCCTCGTGTTGTCGCGTTAACATCCGCACCAAATAATACCAAATCATCAGCAATCTTATTAAAACCAACACGAAGAGCGGTATACAGCACAGGCTCCCCATTCACTGCTACTGTATTTGCATCCGCACCCTGCTTTAAAAAACGCTGAACTTCTTTTTTGCGAGCTGCCATAAGGTTGTCAGCCAGTGCTTTGTTGCTGATAATGTTTGAATTTGGTCTGTTTGGGACTTTTCTTTTCTTCAATCGTCCGAACTGCTCTAACTTCTTTTTTACGCCTTTCTCAGCCTCAGCACTTGATAACTCCGCTTCAGTTGATGAACTTGTAGCTGATGACTCTGCCGTAGCATCATCCGTACTAGTAGGCTTTATCCCTGCACCTCCACACCCAATGAGTATCAAACAGGAAAAACCTAAAGTAGTTATTAATCGTAAAGACACCCCTTCCATATAATCCTATCCTTTGCTTTGCTTTGCTTTGCTTTATTATTACCTACGTACTAATTTAGTGAGCTTTTTTATTATTGACGTTTCAAGTGAGCGTTATAATAGCTTAATATTGGCTTTTCTGTCATTGTAAATTAATACAATGGACATAAATGCATCCAATTGCGTATTCAAATAGTAATAGAGTTTTTCTGTTTAAAATCCTTTAATATACTCAACAATAAATTTGAGAGCATCCATAATGAAAATTAAATTACTATTACCATTACTTGTTACAATCTTTATCGGAGCAGGAATTACTGCCTGCAACTCATCTAGCAACACCAATAAAGTGAACGTAGCATCAACTACACAAGTTTCAAACCCCATTCCTCAGACGGGGGGTTATAGTAATATCGACAATGTTAAGTTACAACAGCTTATCAGCCAAGGAGTAGCCATTATTGATATAAGACGTCCAGAAGAATGGCAGCAGACTGGCATTGTAAAGGGTAGTAAAACAATTACTTTTTTTGATAAAACTGGGCGCATTAATCCAAACTTCGTACCTGAATTCACTGCTGTAACTGACCCTAATCAGCCAGTAGTCTTAATCTGTCGAACAGGAAACAGAACAAAAGCTGCTAGCCAAGCGATTGCACAGCAACTTGGCTATAAAGAAGTACTAAATGTTACCCACGGAATTACAGGATGGATTGCAGAAAAAAGACCCGTTGCAAACTACCGTTGATGAAGACACCATTCGAA
>CAYTRF010000128.1:0-5057 GCA_964440065.1 uncultured Cocleimonas sp.
GTCTTTGAAAATGGTTGGGCCAACAAAGTAACCTTCTTTATTTGCATCAGGAATATATGGGTTTCTGCCATCTAAAACTAACTCTGCTCCACCATCAACGCCTGTTTGAATATATGACTCTACTCTATTCTTTGCGGCGGCATTTATTAACGGCCCCATAAATGCATCAGGATCCATGGCATCACCCGTTGTAATGTCTTTGGCAGCTGCGGTTACTTTCTCAATTACATCATCATATATCTCAGGGACTAAGGCAATGATAGAGCTGGCTAAACAACGTTGCCCTGCCGAGCCATAACCTGATTGGATAATATTGGTGACGAGCAAATCAATTTGAGCATCTGCTAGACCAACCAAGTAGTTCTTTGCGCCACCGAGCAACATGGTTTTCTTGCCTACTCGACCACAAGCCTCTGCGATGCTTTTTGCTGTCGGACTAGAGCCAACTAAACAAACGCCAACAACTTCTGGCATGTCGTACCAAGTTTCTGCTACTTCACGTTCACCGTGGACAATATTAACCACGCCTTTAGGCAAACCAATTTCATTCATTAGTCGTCCCATCACTTGCATAAACATCGGTGAATCTGTCGATGGTTTGAATACAAAGGTATTTCCTGCAGTAATAGCAAAAGGTATAAACCAACCAAAAACTAGGGCAGGAAAGTTAAAGGGTGCGACACCACAAAACACACCAAGAGGGGCTTTTGTTACACGACCATTAATACCACCTGCGATTCCATCGAGCATTTCACCTTGCAGTAAAGAGGGTGCATTACATGACATTTCTAGAATTTCGATTACACGTTGCACTTCACCGCGCGCTTCGGCAATGTGTTTTGCTTGGTCCACTGCTATCGACTCAGCTAACTCTTCCAAGTTATCCTGCATTGCTGTATGTAACTTAAACATATAACCAACACGCTTTGCGATAGGTGTTTTACGCCAAGTTTTATAGGCTGTGTGAGATGATTTAACAGCTGCTTGGACACTTTCTGGGGAAGACTTGGGAACTTCACCTATTAGAGCACCCGTTGAAGGGTTAAATAAAGCAACAGTTTTTTCATTAGGATCGATGACCCACTCGCCATCAATCATGTTTTTAATTCGAATTGAGTCAGGCATATACTTTAATCTCTATTTTAGAATAATGGGTATTCTAAGACTATAGTACAGGACTTAAAAAAACGTAGGACCAACTTACAATATGGGCTAGTCCAAGAGTTTCTAAGGCTATTTCAAGAAAGTATATTTAAAGCCTTTACTGCTGAGAATTAATTTCTTATTGTCGAGAAAGTCTATTCCATATTTCAAAATAATATCGTCATCGTCGCTAGGGGATAGATTAACAATATAAAGAAATTGGTTTTTAATATGCCAACTTTCGGCTTCAACAGAGAAGGCATCTTTTAATAAACAAGCAGAACCGCCTGATTTGTAATAACGATTTTTATGGAAGCTTTGAGTCCATAATGTATCTGCACAATCATCCGATTGGCGTTGGTATTTCCATGCTCCACTTGTTAGAACATACTCTATTTTTAGGTCTGTTTTGGTTTTTAAGGGATGATTGGGAGCATTGCTAAATGAAGTACTGATGTTCTCAAAGTTAAAATTACTACAACCCGATAAGCTAAGTGTTATTAAAACAGTAGCCAGTGAGAGAAGTTTTTTGATTCTCATTTGTTCTTCCAATTAAATAGTTATATCAATAGATTTGTCAGTATTGTTGCATATCCTGATGACTATCAAAAGGTTTTCTAAATAAGAATAGCCTATAAAGTAAAACCTCTCTTACGATATAGAGCTATAAATCCGAGTAAAACTAGCCACTCTATTGGCAAAGAGCCACCACTGCTATCTGAACTGCCACCACTAGAGCCGCTGTCAAGTCCACTACTACTTCCACCTGAGCCAGATCCACTGCTACTACTTCCAGCAGCTACAATATTATTCAAAGTAATAGCATTGACTGAGCTATCAAAAGTACCGTCATTTGCTACAAAGCGGAAACTATCCGAACCCGTATAGTTCTCATCAGCTTGATACATTAAAGCTGAACCAGATTCATTGGTAGTCACTAATGTGCCATGACTAGGTTGCTCAATAATACGGAAGCTTAAAGCATCATTATCCTGATCACTTGCAGATAAACTAATTGCTTGTGAGCTATTTGAGACATTAATGGTTTGGCTATTACTAACAGGTCTGTTGGATTGACGTTGGCTACCACCATTTAACGTATAACTAAATGCTTGTAAATTATCTGGATAATTATCAGTTGCCGTGCCGTTGTATGAACCATTATCTCCAACAAATAGAACTTTAAAATGATTAGGGTTGCCAAAAGCACTACGTGCAAAACTTAACTCGACAACATTAGCATTGTAATTAAGCGTGGTGGCGCTGGTAACTTGCCAGCTCCAGCTATTGTTTGACCCCGTATAACGCTGCAGTTGAGTCCCTTCTATTACATAATCAGCACCTATATCACCAACCGTATAGCCTGTAGAAGCATTGTTATCGGTATCAATAAATGTTTGCCAGCCCCAGCTGATAAAGCTTCCGCTATTATCATCTGGATTAACTGAACCATAGTTTTGATACATCATGTAAAGCGTATTGGCACTATGCGCAACAGTCACTTTATTCCAGTTTATAATATTGTTTGATCCGCTAATATCATTTGAGTCACTCGGGAATGCAGTCAAACTTGACCATTCTTGATTATTTCCATCAACATTAATACTGCTGACCAAATTGGAAAAACCATCACTGCTAGAGCCTGTAATATTTATGGTTACTGTTACCGTGGCACTTTCAAGAGAACCATCATTAACATTGAAGGTGAAACTATCTTGGCCAACAAAAGCGGCATCAGGTGTGTAAGTCACATTGGGTGCACTACCAGATAATGTACCGTGTAATGGGCTTGCAGCAATATTGTAGACTAGTGAATTACTATCTGAATCAATGCCATGTAAAGTGATGTTTATACTCTCGTCGTGACTAATAGCTACCGTTTGAGAAAAGGCTACGGGTCTAGTATTTGAGCCACCATCACCTGTAAAGTCATAATCAAAATATCGAAGGCTTGCTTGACTATTGTTTTGACCATCAGGGTAGAGATCAATACTTGAACCTTGATACGCTTCGCTGTTACCTTGGAACACGACACGGACAGAATTTGCATTACCTATTTGGCTACGAGGTAGCGAAAGCTCAGCAGTTCTATCTGAGTAGCGTGTCTCTAAACTACCAATATGTTGCCAGCTCCAGTTACTGCCACTACCTGTGTAGCGTTGAATTTGATTGCCTTCAATAACATAGTCAGCACCGATAGCGCCGGTTTGAAAACCTGTTGTTACATTCTGATCAGAATCAATATAAATCTGCCAACCCCATGCCATGTAGCTCCCACTGCTAGCGCTTGGATCAATATTATTCCAGTTATTGATAAGTACATATAACTTTTGATTGTCATGCGCGAAGGTGACATTCTGCCAATCGATACTACCTGAAACATCGTTAGCATCATTCTCAAAACTGCTTAAGCTACTCCATTCCGAGTTGTTACCATCAATACTAATAGGCGAGCTAACAAAGTTAGAGGTTGCGCCTGAACTTTGCCCTGATGTTACCGTAACACTTACCGTTGCTGTTTGGCTATCGACTACGCCATCATTAGCTTTAAACTTAAAGCTATCAGAACCTGTATATCCAGTATCTGCGGTATAAACAAAATTAGGGGCAGAACCACTTAAGGAACCATGAGCAGGTTGCTGAGTAATTTGAAAGCTCAAAGCGTCATTGTCAGCATCACTAGCACTTAAAACCACACTAATTGATGCCCCACTGCCCACTGATATTGTCTGACTACTGGCAATAGGCGCAGAATTGGGATTGCTTGTTCCTGTAAAATTGTAACTAAAGAATCCTGAGTTAGGATAGATGTCTATTGCAGACCCAGAGAATGCACCGTTATCACCTACAAAAACAAATCGGGCACTTTGAGGGTTGCCAATAGAGGCGCGAGTGAAGCTTAATTCTGCCGAACTGCCGTTATAGCTAACCGTTATATTTTGGACAACTTGCCAGCTCCAGCTTGACCCTGTGCCAGTGTAACGCTGTACTACATTTCCTTCAATTAGATAATCAGCACCTATGTTACTGCCCTGCTGATAACCTGTTGATGCATCGTTATCGGTATCTATATAGGTTTGCCATCCCCAAGGAATGTAATTTCCCGAACTATTATTTGGGTCGATATTCTGTCTATTTTGATAGGCTAAGAAAATATTTTGTGGGCTATGGGCAACAGCCACTTTTAGCCAATCAATTTGATTATTGGAACCACTTACATCATCAGGATCATTCGCAAAGTACGTTAAGCTACTCCAATCATCGAGTATTCCATTGATTGTAATGGCGCTGTTTGATACTTGATTAGAAGTTGCACTAGGTGGTGCCGTAATATTCCAGCTAAATTGTGCGCTGTCATTACTCGTGCTATCGCTTGCTAGGATGGTTACTGAAAAATTACCAGCATTCGTTAGTATTCCACTAATCAAGCCCGTAGCACTATTTATTAAAAGCCCTGATGGTAATGCAGTAGCACTGTATGTGAGGGTGTCACCATCAGCATCCGTTGCCTGTATCGTAAAGTTAACGCTATCTCCAACAACACCAGATTGATTGCTTGGCAGTGTGATTTGAGGAGGGTTATTAATTACAACAGTAGTGACAGTCCAGTTAAATTGCGTTGAAGCACTTTCTTGTCCGTCACTCACCGTTATTGTTACGGTTCTATTGGTGTTACTTGATGGTGCTCCGCTAATCACACCTGTACTACTATTGATACTTAATCCAGCAGGAAGGCTGGACGCTGAATAATTAAGCGTATCGCCGTCTATATCGCTAGCTTGAATGTTTAAACTTAAGGTGGTTCCTGTCTGTGACGTTTGATTGCCTGGTGACGATACGGTTGGGGCAGTGTTTACATTAACGGGAGCTAAAGGATTGGCAGCATGCCAATCCCGCGGGATAATTTGTATGTG
>CAYTRF010000129.1:0-5051 GCA_964440065.1 uncultured Cocleimonas sp.
AGCGGCAAGGGCAGTGATCAAATTGCAGTGGTTTAGAAGGTGCGTGGACTCCTACCCCAACAACGTGGGATACCAGCTATCTAGACATGTTGTTCGGCAACGAATGGGAACTGGTGAAAAGCCCCGCTGGAGCGCAGCAATGGACGCCTAAAGAAACTACCGATAGCAATCAAGCGCCAGACGCAGAAGATGCCTCCCAAAAGCGGGCTATCATTATGACTACGGCTGATATGGCGATGCGTATGGATCCTATCTATGGTCCCATTGCAAAAAGATTTCATGAACATCCAGAAGAGTTAGCCGTTGCCTTTGCTAAAGCCTGGTTCAAACTAACACACCGTGATATGGGACCTCGTTCCCGTTACTTGGGATCAGAAGTGCCTACAGAAGAAAACCTGTGGCAAGATCCCATTCCAGCAATCAACCATGAGCTGATTGATGATAAAGATATTGCCTCTTTAAAGGACATCATTGGTAATTCAGGCTTGTCGATTGGAGAAAGAGTTTCAGCAGCATGGGCGTCAACCTCTACTTATCGTGGATCAGACATGCGTGGTGGTGCTAATGGTGCTCGGATACAGCTAGAACCTCAGAAAGACTGGGAAGTAAATAACCCAAAGCAGCTTTCAAAAGTGCTCACGGTACTTAAAGATATTCAAAGTGATTTCAACAGCACGCAGTCTGGTGACAAACAAGTATCACTCGCTGATTTAATTGTTTTGGCAGGTTGCATCGGCGTTGAACAAGCTGCTAAAAATGCAGGTCAGGAGGCAATCGTACCCTTTGTACCTGGTCGTATGGATGCAACACAAGATCAAACCGACGTTGATTCCTTTGCCTTACTTGAACCCATTGCGGACGGCTTCCGTAATTACCAGAAAGCTAAATATACGGTATCCGCAGAAGCATTGTTGATTGATAAAGCACAATTGTTAACACTAACTGCGCCTGAAATGACAATACTAATCGGTGGGATGCGTGTGTTAAATACTAATTCGGGACAGAATGAGTATGGTGTTTTCACTGACAATCCAGAAGCTTTGAGTAATGACTTTTTTGTTAATTTGCTCGATGCGGGAACCGTCTGGAAACCCGTTTCAAAGGAAGCTGATGTGTTCGAAGGAACGGATCGTACAACAGGTAAAGTCAAGTGGACGGCTACCCGTATAGATTTGGTATTTGGTTCAAACTCGCAACTTCGCGCGTTAGCTGAAGTTTATGCAAGCTCGAATGCGCAGCAGTTCGTTTTTGAATTTGTAAAAGTATGGGATAAAGTAATGAATTTAGATCGATTTGATATTGTTTAGTTAATAGGACAAATAAAACTACCGGCAAAAGCCGGTAGTTTTATGGCGAATCGCCGTCTGCTGCACTTCTTGGGTTTTCAAGCTTGCCCAGTGTATTAACAACAAATCCCTGACTTTAACAAAGTCCCTGTTACAGGGTCTAAACCCCATGTCGGATCAGCTGGTGCAACTGTCTCAGCAGCGTCCATACTGGAGCTAGCAAACAGTGTTAAGGTGAGCCCGAAAATAGATTTTAAAAGGTGTTGTCTGCCTTTTGCTGTATTTTTTGCAGAATGATACTTCTTACGCATGAGATTTCCTTTTATTTATTTTTATTTTTAGCAGTCACAAAAACTTTATTTATTTGTAACCAGCCAGTTATATTGAAGCAGGGAAACTTCATACCTTATTAACTATATTTATATACAAACTATAACTGAAAGTAACTGAACGAAAACTGAACATCTTAACTTGTCGAACAAAGTTTGTTATTGGTCAACACAAAACTATCGAAAAGTGGGGGATGTACTTTTATCGTATTTAATATAAGCTCCGCTCACCCACTTTACTTTGATAGGTCTAAATATTTTATGGAGATGAAGCTATTTCTCCCTACAAAAGCACTTTTCTTATTACTTTTACTGACACTCTCATCTTGTAATGGAGACAAACAAGAGTCGGCGAAAAAAAATAAAACTACCGATAGCCAGTATGAATACACGGGTAAATTATTGGCATCAGATCTTCGTAGCAATCAATTAGATAGCCCACGTCTAAAAACGTATAAAGCCAATGTTAAGCGCTCTTTGCAACAAAGCCCTTCTGTTTTACTTCTTAATGAAAGCGATCTAGCAAATAAAAATGCCTTTCAAGCCCAGCTTATTGCGATTAAGGACAAGCAATTCACACGCTACAATATTCACCCAAAAACCAAGCAAGCTCTCAGAAATGAGATAATGACCGTTCGACCTACACTTGCTTCTGACAAAACCTCAGTGAATAACAACGCTTTATCAACATGTAAACCTGATACCTGTTACAGGGTCGAAATGTATAATTTCTTTTTTAATCTCTCCAGTGTTGCTTTTGTTGATACATCATTAAAGAAAGTGATAGCCCTAAGCCAATATTCTGATGCTCAGCCTGATTTAAATAAAAATCTCATCCAGCTTGCGATTGAAATAGCTAAAAATTCTGACTTAGTAAAAGCAGAACTAAAGGCAGCTGGTGTAGAAGACACGCAACCTACCATGTCTGAAATTAAAACTTCGCTCAAGAACTCTCGCTGCGAACGATCTCATCACCTCTGTGTTGCCCCCACTTTTATTGTAGGTGATAAAGCTCTTTGGGCTATTGTTGATTTAACCGATGGTGATTTAGTCGGCACACGATGGACAGAGCTTGGCACTAGCGGGCCACCGATTGAAATAACCGAACGCCAACTTGAAAATGAATATGTGTTTAGTAACTTTTGTGAAAAGAGCCAGCATTATAAAAAAGGTGATTGGCAATTTGATTATCAGATTACTCCATCAGATGGTTTGCAATTGACCGATGTCAAATTCAAAAACAAAACTGTTATGAAGAGTGTTAAATTACTCGATTGGCATGTGAGTTATTCATCACGTGAAAACTTTGGTTACTCCGATGCTATTGGCTGCCCACTATTTTCATCTGCCGTTGTCATCGCCTATGATGGCCCACAAACAAAAATGATTAGTGACAAAGATACTCAACAAGAAAACGGCTTTGCTTTTATACAAGATTTTCGGCAACCACCTTGGCCAACACCCTGTAACTATCGTTATGTACAGCGCTTTGAATTTTACAATGATGGCCGTTTTCGGGTAGCCGCTGCAGACTATGGTCGTGGCTGTGGAACCGATGGAACTTATCGCCCCGTATTAAGAATTGATATTGAAAGCTCAGAAGGTGGTGCCGAACAATTTTCACAGTGGAATGGACAAAGTTGGCAAACGTGGGATAAAGAACAGTGGAGCTTACAAACTGATAAAAGCCAATACACTAATGAAGGCTATCTTTTTAAGATAAACAATCCTCAAGGGCAAGGTTTTTATATCGAACCAAATCGCGGACAGTTTGGTGATGGATCAAGAGGTGATTTTGCCTACACGTATATTACGGTGAATCATCCTGACAAAGATGAAGCTAAAAGTGATATGGTAACAATTGGTTCTTGTTGTAATACCAATCATCAACAAGGCCCCGAGCAATTTATGCAGCCTGCCGAGCCACTAGAAAAACAAAACTTGGTAATGTGGTATGTTCCACAAATAAAGAATGATGGTACTGCAGGTTCGGAGTATTGTTGGGCTGATACACGCGTTGAAAATGGCATTCCAAAAGTTAAGGTTTGGCCATGTTATGCAGGGCCTATGTTTATACCCATCCAGTAGTTTGGAGGTTAATTAAAGTACTACAAAATTCTAATCGACTTAATCAGAGATCCCTTAAAAGCACACCCCCCCACTTTTCGATGATTTTTTTGCAATATAGAGGTCTTAAAAGTTAATATCCAAAAAATTACACTTCTTACTTTGACGACTTTTCTTATTGCTGTCGGTATATATTTCTATTTACAAAATGCCAAAGAGCACGAGCAAATATCACACGTATCCACAGTAAATTTCAAATTTGGTTTAACCAGCAACTGTCGTGCGGTTCCTAAGTTTATTCACCAACTTAAAATGCGTACTCCGTCTCTTGATTCACGGCAACAAGATGGAAGAATGGGATTACAAATTCGGGACTATGCATTCAAAGATAAAACTTGGCAACATAACTCTTGGGCGGTGTCAGGTTATATTGGTGCTTTTGACAGAGACTCTAAGGGCAATATTTATGTCACACCAATACCTTATGTAAGCCTTCTCAATAACCCACCAGAAAAACAAAATAAGATCTACAAAGTAGATGCCAAAACGGCGGAAATGAAACTCTTTACAACGTTACCTTCTGAGCACCTACCTAACTCAAAAAACCCATTTGGAGCAATGGGGTTGTATTTTGATTGTGACACGCATTCCTTATATGCTAGTTCCTTAGCGGGAACTAAACCATTTAAAGAAAAAGGTCGAATTTATCAAATTAATATTAATACAAAAGAAATCATATCTATATTAGAGAACACTGACAGTATTGGTTTAGGCGTGTTTAATACCAAAAAAGGCAAACGCCTCTATTTTGGCTCCGCCAGAAATTCGCATTTATACTCCATTGCACTTGATAGCAAGGGGCGTTTTATGGGTGAGAAGAGATATGAGTTATCTCTATCACAAATCAAAGGTGGTGATTCCACTGTTGTAAAGAAAGTATCATTTAAGCAAAAGAACAACCGTTTTTTTATGACTCTTAAAGAAACTGAGTTTGGTTTTCGCTTACTTGCAGAGAATAATCCCTTCAAGAAAAAATA
The DNA here is from genome assembly GCA_964440065.1 of uncultured Cocleimonas sp. Classification (GTDB taxonomy): domain Bacteria; phylum Pseudomonadota; class Gammaproteobacteria; order Thiotrichales; family Thiotrichaceae; genus Cocleimonas. The sequence goes on from CAYTRF010000129.1 coordinate 4,720, forward strand.
TAACTTTGAATGGAACTCATCTAACAACAAATGGGATTTTAAGGGGCTAAGCAAAGATTGAAAAAAATATTTCCCGTTATTATTCTGTTACTGACAGCTTGTTCACCCGAAGTCAATTTAGTTGAACAAGGCAGAATACTCTTTAATCAAGCGCATATTGGAAAAAATAACGTAGTGGGATGTGTCGCTTGTCACTCGATACAACCCGGCCAAGTTTTCGTCGGGCCTTCGCTAGCAGGTCTATCAGTTCGTGCTCCTCACCTCGTACCAAATCAATCAGCTCAAGACTATATTAGAAACGCTATTATCAACCCTGATGCCTATATCATAGA
>CAYTRF010000130.1:0-4989 GCA_964440065.1 uncultured Cocleimonas sp.
AGAGAAACCAAGTCAATATCTTGACGAGTTTCACTAACTATTTTGGCAAGCTCAGGATTACTCTCTATCATATTAAGCGCTTCGGCTTTTTTATTTTCTGATAGCTCACCATCGATTAATGCACTCAATAGTGTGTCACTTTTATTGTTGTTATTCTTCATTTTATTCTCCTGATTGATGTACCTGTGCTCACCTTAACATCTGACTCATCAAGTAATATTCGTAGTTGTTTACGGCTACGACTTAAACGACTCATCACCGTACCCACAGGCAGATCAAGAATATTGGCAACCTGTTTATAGGAGAAATTCTCTACTGAAATTAACGATAAAACTTCGCGATGCTTTTCACTCATTTTACGCATCGCTGTGTAGACTCGCTCAACAGTTTCTCGAAGTTCATGGTCCAACTCAGGATTAGCCAAATGAGCGATATTGGTCTCATCATTAATTGGATCGTGAAATTTTCTTGTACGACAATGATCTCTCCACTTATTCACCAACACTTTAAAAAGCCATCTCTGTAAAGATTCAGAATCAGGTATTTTCCGATGATTAACCAGTGCTGCCTCAACGGTTGTTTGCACCAAGTCCTCTGCCAACTGCTGATCATGGTTTAACGCATACGCAACACGATATAAACGATCCCAGTTTGCTTCTAGATCACGCCTGAACTGTGCTGATTTACCAAAAAAACCGAGCATTTTGTTTACCTATTTTATTTCCTGTTTATTACTTCCCTAGATAACGAATCACTTTGATGTTTATTCCATTAAAAATTTATTTTTATTAAAAGGGAATAAAACTAAAACTGCTTCGTTTTTACAGCAATGCAAATCAATTATTTGCATTTAAACTCCGCAATATAAAGTGCGGAATTTCACATCTAATTTATACAAGGATTCCAAATGAATTTACATAAGTCACTTCTCATTCTAGCATTATCAGTCATTCCCATGTCTAACGTATTTGCCAAAGATTTACCTTTCAACTTAAGTATTAGCGGCAAAAACTTTGATGTTAATAAAGAACTCATTATCAGTGAAGCCGATGGAGACAAGACGAAGATCAATTTTGATTTTAACAACAAATCAGGTGAAAAATTCAACTTTGATCTTAAGTATAAGCAACTACCTTCTAACCGCTCTTACCCAACAAACCTTGATATCACGGTTAAAGAGGGCTCTGGTAACAAACTAGGTTATATTTTTTGGGCAAACAACGGTACTGAATCGCTTAAACGCATAGGCACAATTGGTATGATCATTGATATCGATGGTGAACCAACCGATGTGAAATTGACCTTTGACGCTAATGATAGAGGTGAGTTAGATGTAAAAGACCTAGCAGGTGAGCGTTATGTTTCGGACACATTAATTCCCAAGAAAGGCTTCCAAATGATTCGCCCCATGTTAGTCCCTATCGTTTCTGAAGGTGTAAGAAAACAGTCGTACGACCTTGATGCTCACCCATTCAAGATTGATTATACTTTAAAGAATATTGACAATGGTTTAGTACAGTTTCAATACAATCTTTACAAAAAAGAAAATCATAAAGATCACTTACTGGAGAGAATTTACTTCAATGCTGGTAGCTTAGCAACACTCCGTGATGGCATGTTTGCAGGTAAATATTTTGATAAGGAATATGGCACATTTAAGCTAGTTTTTTACCCAACTATGGGGCAAACTTCTCCGCCTAAATAAGATTCTGCTAGTCTTAAAAGTCTGAAATTAAGCTTTGAAGACTAACTTTTAAAAATGTTGTTTTACTCTCCTCTGTTATTATGGATTCATAATAACAGAGGAGAAAAACTTCATATAGGTCAATCTAATTGTTGTTTAAAAACGCATCCAAATTAATCAATTTAATACGCTTATCAGCGATAGCTTCCCTATCCTGTTGTGTGTTATATCCCCAATCAACAAGCTGAAGATGCACGCGATTTAACGTAGAATTATTTAAAATACTCTGCAGGGTTGGTAGACGATCCTCAACAAAAACTAGCTTTTCAGTGGGATGTGTTTCACACAATATTTCTAAAGCCTGTTGTTTGCTTAACCCTCGATCCATGCCATAAATACGTTCGGCGCTCAGTTCGATCTGACACCCTGATAAGATACGCTCCACGAATCGTTGTTGCTTTGTTGTGATGATATACCACGGGCTATTTCCTTTAGATGACAATACTTGCAACTTCTCGACAATGCCCGCGAACAAAGGGTTTTTATCTAGCCATTGTTGTTCATCTTGCTCAATCCATTCATCCCGCATTTTGCCAAACGCTTTTTTCAATCTGTCCGTATCTAAGCCATCGGATGTTATCAATGCATCCATTTGTTGTTCATAGTTTGCACACAAATCATTAACCGAAACACCCAAATACAATAAACGCATAATCAATATCGCTTCATAACCCGTTTCAAGATAAGGGCGTACTTGTCGAAAAGAGCTGATAAATTGATCATTGATACTGGTTTTCAGCATTTCTGGCCAGAACTGTTGCGCTACTTTCCAACCCGTTATAGATGTTTCAATCGCACTATCACAGATGACACCATCGAAATCGAAAGCATAGATAATCTTGTTTGAGTCAGACATATTAGAATATTAAAGAAAAAAATAAGTTATTGAATTATAAACTATTGGTCTCCTCAATCCCCCTTTATCTATAATAAATGGTAACCAAGTCTCATAGGGTCTAAAATAGTGCTTCGCACGTATAAAAAGAGTCCCATAATAATAAATACAACAAAAGCGAGGCACAAAATGTCCACAGTCATTAAAGAAGCTATTTTTATTAGTCTGTTTGTGATTGGTTTTATTCTAATTGCATAACATTACATAACAACAAACACTTAAAACCGTTTATAATTCATTGCTATTAGTTACTAAAAATTACCCCTATATCAATGAAACCAAATCACTGGCCCAATTTTGTCGATGACACATTGCTTGAAAAAAGCAACAACGACAACCCTCAAGATCTTTTCACTGAAAAAGATGGAACAACTTTCGCAGGCATTCATATTATCCTCGACTGCTGGGGTGCCCGTCATTTAGATAATATTAATCACCTAGAAACAGCCTTAAGAAAAGCGGTTGATGTCTCTGGGGCAACCCTGCTACATATCCACCTGCATCACTTTACACCCAATGGCGGTATTTCTGGTGTTGCTGTCTTAGCTGAGTCTCACATTAGTATTCACACTTGGCCAGAGAGAGGCTACGCGGCTTTGGATATTTTTATGTGTGGGGAAACACAACCTGAAAAGGCTATAGCTGTTTTTGAAGACGCTTTCGAGACGAGTAAAATCACTGTTACGAAGCATCTTCGCGGTGTTGTTACTGGGGAAAGTAAGAAAACATGAGTTTGTTAGATGCAATGCAATCCGCTGATATCGATGAGGTACTTGCCGTCATCGAATCCCAAGACGAAGACGATGCTAAAGAAGCCGAGAAAGGTTATCGTGAAATGGGCGGTTGTTTGGATCAATTCGTATTGCGAGTCGATGGAAAAATCATCGGTGTGACGGGGGTTTTAACACCACCTGGTTGTGACCGAACCCACTTTCTATCATGGACTTATGTGCATGCGGATTATGCCAACCAAGGGCGTGGCAGGAAAATGCTTAGCGAATTGATAAATCACTTAAAAGAACAAAATGGCAGAATGCTATTTGTAAAAGTTAGTGACTATGTTGATGATGAGGATGGCGCAATTTATGCCGCCGCGTTGCATTTATATCAATCACTTGGCTTTAAAATTGAAATAACACACCCAAGTTACTATGATAAGGGTGAAGCACAAATCACCTTGCAGTTACGCTTAAGTGATACACCTGCAATGATCAGTGATGAATTTATTGAGAAAGAGCAGATTCCCGTGCAATTTAACGCGATTTACGAAATAGATGAGACCGATGATGCCTACACTTTTGGTTGGCATGATGAAGGCGCACAATTATTTAATAAAGATGATATAAAAGTGGGACTTGATGATGTACGCTCTAAACGAGGTAGGGTTGTATTTTTATCATTCCCCTCCAACTTTATCGGCGTTAGCGACACATTAGTTTCTGCAGGGTTTACACAATCTGGCAGTTTGCCTGACTATTACGAAGATGGTATCCATGACCAACACTATACATACACATTTTAAAGGATTTATGAAAATGAAAAATTACACATTGTTAACTCTGGCTTGTTCACTTGCCTTACTGACAGCTTGTGACAATAGTAAAAGCACGATGCTAGATGACTTAAATAGGTCTTTAGCTGTTGCTTCTAACACCATGAATTCTTTCGAAGATAGTGGTAGTGATGTCACCAATGAAAATGCTATGAATGTCTTTTCTAAAAATTACGCAACTAATTTAAACAGCGAACAATCACTTAATCACCTTGGGCCAATGGGTGTACAAGCTGAGAAAGACGGTTCTTTCACTGCTTTTTCCGATACGAATAAAAACCAAGTTAAAGATTCCGATGAAAATGGAATTTTCAAATTAGAAGCCGATGGACAGAACAATCGTTTAGTCGCATCGACTGATAGTGAAGTAGCAGAGCAACCTCAGATGGGTATGGGAACAGGTCTCTTAATGGGCATGTTAATGGGCAATATGATGAGCAGGCAACGTGCCACAGGCGTTAATCCTGCAAGTCGCCGCGCTACTCCCAAAAGAAGCTCAGGCTTTGGTAAAACAACATCGAGTGCAAGATCACGCGCTGGCTCTGGCAGTCATGCATCTGGCAAATAAATAAGCACACCTCCCCCAATTTTTACCAATTTTACAATAGGGCCAAAAAGGGGAAGGTGTTGTTGTTTTATCGCGCTCTTAGCGCTAACAAATATCGCTACACCTTCCCAAGGAAGTGTCGATAGTGGTTGAAATGAAGTTACTACATTAGTAACAATGTAGCATTATAGAGCCACACACACTTTGCAAACCTACGACCAACTCACCAGAAAACAAACAGGCATCCTGCT
>CAYTRF010000131.1:0-4955 GCA_964440065.1 uncultured Cocleimonas sp.
CTGTAGAAAATAACCAACCCAGCAAGTTAAAGCTAATCGGACGTGATTCCCAGCTTTCTTATCTGGTTGAAAATTGGGAGCAAGCGATGGAGGGTGGACAACAACGTATTTTAATCAGCGGTGAAGCAGGAATTGGAAAATCTAGATTAATTGAGGAACTCAAAAAGGAAGTTACTTCATTTGAGAATTTAAAGCTAATAGAGTTGGATTGTTCGCCCTATGAAAAGGCCAGTACCTATCACCCCATTTTAAAATTTCTACGCAATGAAATCGCTTTACATCGTACTGAACATGGCACTGAAAATAACAAAACTTATAAGGATAATCTATCGGATTATCTACAAACCAAAATACAGGTAAACAAAGCCGAAATCTTATTATTTTATAAGTTAATGGGTGAAGAAATAAGTGTCGAGGATCAAGCAAGCCTCCCAACAGGTGATTTATTAAGTCGTCAATACCAAGGTTTATTAATTCGTATATTGATAACCAAAAACGACCATGAAACAGCTCTATTCATCATTGAGGATTTACATTGGGCTGACACCGCCACCAGCTTATTGATTGAAAAGCTATTGCAACCATCTAGTAGTAATCAATCATTGATTGTTATGAGTAGCCGGCCTGAATACAAGCCTGCATGGTTATCAAATATTGTGACGAGTAACTTGTATTTAAGTAAGTTAAGAGTTGCCCATAGTCAAAAATTAATGACGCAATTAATCGAAGCGTTTCCTAAACAACATGACATTAATTATTTAAATAGTGAGGCATTGCTTGAGTTAGTACCATCACTGACTGAAAAAGCTGATGGAAACCCCTTATTTATTGAAGAGATTGTAAGAACAATTTGTGAGCTACCCCCATCTGAGAATGCTAATGATTTTGTGATACCAGAAACCATACAGGATACCTTAATTGTACGACTTGAAAAATTGGGTGTGGCGCAAACGATGGCGCAGATAGCCTCTGTGATTGGGCGTGATTTTAATTTAGCATTATTACGGTACTGTCATCAGGAATCTAAAACAGAGTTTAAACAACAACTTCATACCCTTATACAAGCTGATATTTTATATGCCATAGACAATAATGGTGAAAAGGATAACTATCGTTTTAAACACGCTCTAATCAGAGATGCTGCTTATCAAATGATAACAACCGAATCGCAACAGAAAATTCACAAGCTGATTGCATCGACACTTGAGACTCAATTCAAAGAGACTGTTGTAACCCAGCCAGAACTGCTAGCACAACATTTGGAAGCCGCACAAAATCACGAGCTAGCGATTAATTATTGGATACTGACAGCGCAGCGTAATCTGCAGTTATCTGCGATTAATGAATGTTTACTAAATTGTGAACATGCGAGTCAGTTAATACAAGGTTTGGGAAATAAATCCATTGGCGATAGTCTACAGTTACAAATTAATTTGGTGCAAGGCCCAGCTTTGATGGTAAAGCATGGTTATGCCGATGAAAAAGTAAATGAAGTGTATAGCTCGGCATTAATTCTTTGTGAGGCATTAGGCCAAAATGAATTCAAATTCCCCATCCTTTTTGGGCTTTGGACTTTTCATTGCGTGAAAGCCCACCACAAAGTTGCCCAAAGTTTATCGCTACAAATGGTTCAGTTGAGTTCTCAGGTTGGCGAGTTAGAAAAGTGTGAAGCGCATATGGTTAGGGCTATTACGTTGTTTTATTTGGGAGAATTTGAAACGGCTCAAAGTGAGTTTTCATCAGCTTATGGCTATTACGATGAAACACAGGCGCAACAGCATATTTTACAATTCGGACAAGATCCAAAAGTTGTAATACAAAGTTACCAAGCTTGGAATGAAAGCATGTTAGGAAACTTGAAGAAGGCAACTCTTTTCAGCCAATCAGCTGTTGAATATGCAAAACAGCTCAAACATCCCTTCAGCCAAACCTATTCATTGAGTTTTGCAGCTTGGTTTAATTTAAATTGCGGTCTGGTTTCTGAAGCGGATGATTTAATTAAAGAATCCATTAAAATCTGTCAGCAGAATAACATAGCCGTATTTTTGGGACTGAGTTTGTCCTTACAGGCACTGATACTATTTTCCCAAGCCGAAGCCGAGCTAGGTACTACTGCTTTGAAAGAAGCAGAAGAGATTTATTTTGCGACTGGGGCAGAGTTGTTTATACCCAGTTTTCTAACTGCTAAAGCTGAAGTGGCTCTTGTTATGCAGGATATAGAAAGCGCCGAACAGTTACTTGATCAGAGTCTACAAATTATTGAAACAACAAATGAGAGTTGGGGACTACCTGCCACGCTGGCATTGAAATCTGTGGTTCACGAATGTAAGGATGAAGAGGTCGAGGCTGATAAAATGTTACAAAAAGCCTCTGACTTAATAGCTAAACAAAATTCATTGGGTTGGAAGTTGATATTAGAGCCAAAAGGAATACAGATAGACTAGTGAAGTAAGCGTTAAATTTCCATTTCGCTGGCAAGCCAAGCTTTAGAAAACCGTAAATCACGATCAACAGTAGCTTCTGAGATATTCATATACAAAGCAATTTCTTGATAGGTGAGGCCTGCATAAAAATACAATTCAATAATATTCGCTTTGCGCTCATCCTGAAGTTTCAATTTTTTAAGGCTTTCATCTAAAAGTAGAATATCGTCACCTTCAGCGTCATTAGAGAGGGAGACTTCATCAAAAGTAATTCGCCTGAAATCACCGCCTCTTTTTAAGGCATTCTTTTTACGTGCTCGATCAATTAATAATCTGCGTATTGTTTTAGCGGCGATTGCATAAAAATGTCTACGGTTTTTCCAGTCTATGTCTGCATCAACGAGCACTTCGTATGCTTCGTGAACTAAATCGGTGGTTTGCAAGGTGTATCCATGTTTCTCTTGAGAAATATAGCGATGACTCAAACGACGCATGGTTTCGTAGAGAATAGGACTGAGTTCTTTTTGTTCCGATTCAAAGTCACCACTTTGCCAATTATTTAAAATATCCGTGATTTTATGACTGTTTTTTGGGGACGATTTAGGCAAAGTTGTTCCTGTAAATATATTTAGTGGTTATTAGGACTCAGTATTGAAGACTAGCAGAAATTTGATTTAACTGAGCGGGTAATTCTACCCCATCATCTTTTAAACGTTGCTGACAGTCTTGCAGAGCATTTCTAAAATTCTCAGCTTCTTGATTTAAATAACGTTCTTTTGTAGCTTTGTCTCTTATGTCATCTCTTAAAGAGAACGAGTAATCTACCTCCTCAAGTACGGTTACATTACTGGGCAGATAGAATAATAAATCAGTAAACCAAAAGGTTAATAAATCCAATCGACTAACCAATTGTTTTCTCCAGTTTTTATCTGGCTGACTATCTTTACTAGGGGGTGGAACACGCAGCCTAAATGGATTTCCGTGCGGCCTTTTTTCATGTATTGCAATGTGATCTGTGGCGTGCGCCAGACTTAAATCCCATAAAATCATGGTGACAACTTTATTAAGTTTTTCACGACCTTCTTTTGTTGGTTTAACAATACCCCCATCTCTATCGCTTGTTAACCCCTCCCGATCAGGAAAACCAGGCATCCACTCGCAAATACAATCTGCCCACAAGGCAATATATATCCAGCTTTCCTCATCATCATCATCTAGCTGATTTAGTACTTTGGATACAAATTTTGCAAACACATTGTAATACGCCTGTAAGTATTTTCCAAAATCCGAATCAGGGATTTTAGGTTCCATTGGAAATTCATATTCAGGGTAGGCCTTATCTTTACCTTCACGACCAATATAGCCATCGGGTAATAATTGGCGAATATGAATGCCTTCCGCACAAAAAGGTGAGTAAAATCGGTGTTTATCCCGATTAATTAAAGAACCTGAGTTTTCTAGAACCGCACGATTTACCCCTAGAGACAAACGAAAATGTGGGAATAACAGCTGAAATAATAAATGATGTTTAGGTAAAATGCTTTTGGTGATCGCATTAATGCAATCAAAAGGAAAGTGTAAAATGGCATGTTCAGTTAAATTAACCCGATGCACTGCACCTTGTAAAACAAAGTACTTAGCCAGATGCCAATTCTCACCATCATTTGGAGTAAAGATACTGTATTCTTTAACAGAGTAACGAGTTTTACTATTTTTAGCAGAGTTACTCGTCTTATTCTCCGCTACTTGATAAAGGTAAATTGCTATTGGCTCATAATCAAAGCCACTTTTATTGTTTTTCTTTTTAGAAATTAGCGTTATGGTAGGAGCTGCCCACATGCCTTCATAACAATTAGGAGCAATTGGCTCCATACATGAAAAGTCTGCTTTAACATATTGATGATCATCGCTAAGGTCTGATAGATAAGATTTAAAAAGCGCCAAATCACCAGTATCTAAATCGGTCATGAATTTACTATAAAGACCCTCGGTAATCTCTTTACGAAACTGTTCATCATTATATTCATTGTAACCGCTATGTGTCAGCGCATACCAAATTCCAAAAGGCCAGCAGGTTAAAACTCTTCTCTTATACATCCATCCCACATTTTTATTCCAATCCGCTAATTCCTCTTCTGGTAGATGAACCACTTCTGCCATTTGCCGAACGGGGTTATCTGGTGCAGGTTGTGGCCATGGCCCATGATTTGTATGAATATAATCCTTAACGCTATAGGGATAATTTTTAAGAGCATCCCACTTTTTATCCTTTTTGATTCCGACATTATTTCTTTTATTTGAATCCATTTTTTCCACTCTTCTTTGGGAAATATTCACTTAATCAGGTTCTCCTTAACAGTATAGGACAGGTGTTTGATGTTATGAGTCAATTTGTTCCAGTTTGATGGAATGGCAAAAAATCATCGAAAAGTGGGGGGGTGTCCTTTTTAAAAATAAATGAGGGAAATCAGCTTTTTCTTGCGCTTTAAAGAATATAGGGCGTGAAAATTTTATTAATGTTGCCCTGTATTC
>CAYTRF010000132.1:0-4950 GCA_964440065.1 uncultured Cocleimonas sp.
AATATCAATACCCGTAATTTCTTCTGTGATAGTGTGTTCAACTTGAACACGTGGGTTTACTTCTATAAAGTAAATGTTTTCATCACCATTGCTATCAATAGCGACTAGAAACTCAACTGTACCCGCATTACTGTAATTAACGTGCTTGGTTATTTTTAGAGCATATTCATACAGCTTGGTTTTAGTTTCTTCTTTTAATGTCGAGCTTGGCGCAACTTCAATAACCTTTTGGAAGCGACGTTGCACCGAGCAATCACGCTCATACAAGTGGACTAAATTACCGTGGTTATCACCTAAGATTTGGATTTCAATATGCTTGGGTGAGTCTAAATATTTCTCCAAAAAAATCGTATCATCGCCAAAAGCTTTAGCAGCCTCGTTACGAGCATCGTTATAGGCTCGCTCAAGCTCATCAATGGAACGAAGAATTCGCATCCCACGACCTCCACCGCCAGAAGCTGCTTTGATCATCAGTGGAAAACCGATTTTCTCGGCTTCTTTAGTAGCAATTTCTAACGAATCTAATGGTTCTTTACTGTCTTCGATAACAGGAATACCTGCATCAATGGCATTTTGTTTCGCCTGTACTTTATCGCCAAGTTGCTCCATAACTTCTGGTGCAGGGCCGACAAATATTATGCCTTCTTCTCTACAGCGTCTTGCGAACTGTACATTCTCAGATAAAAAACCGTAACCTGGATGAATCGCGTCAACATCGTGCGCTTTAGCCGTTGAAATGATTTCTTCAATATCCAAATAAGGCATCAATGGCTCATCATCAGCGCCAATTTGATAAGCTTCATCTGCCTTATAACGATGTGGTGAAAAACGATCTTCTAAGGTGTAGATAGAAACAGTTTGAAGTTTTAACTCTGATGCTGCTCGCAGGATTCTAATGGCGATTTCACCACGGTTGGCTATTAGCAGTTTTTTTATTTTTTTGGTCATATATTTAAGCTTAAAGTAATATTGTTTTAATAAGAATTAATTAGACTAAATTAAATAGCAAGCATTATGGGTTCACTATTTAAACCTAGAATCCTTAGAGTTTAGTTCAACTGCACAAATAATTGTTCAATCCTTACAAAAAATCATCGAAAAGTGGGGGGGTGTGCTTCTAAGATATAATTTTCCCCCTACATCTCTCAAGTTGAACCACTTATCCCTAGGTTGCTTAATTTTTAAGCTAACAGAGTTATAGTAGGCCTATAATAAAATAATGTGATTTTGGCTCCTACTTTTTGGCTCTTTAGTTAATGTAATGAAAACATACATCTTAGGACTTTCCGCCTACTACCATGACAGCGCCGCTGCATTAACTTGCGATGGAGAAATCATTGCGGCGGCTCAAGAAGAAAGGTTTACCCGAAAAAAGCACGACCCTGCTTTCCCTGCTCACGCCATCAAGTATTGTATGAAAGAGGCGGGGATTACTCATAATGATCTCGCTCACGTGGTTTTTTACGATAAGCCATTATTAAAATTTGAACGCTTATTGGAAACCTATCTTGCCTACACGCCGAGTGGTTTCCGTTCATTTTTAACCGCAATCCCTATTTGGCTAAAAGAAAAATTATTTCTTAAGAAGACGCTAAAAAGAGAAATGGTAGTACTTTTTAGCACCCAAGCCCAGCCACTTAAGGAAGCCGATACTCCCGATTTATTATTTACAGAACATCATCAATCTCATGCAGCGTCTGCCTTTTTTCCGTCACCTTATAAAAAAGCAGCGGTATTGTGTCTTGACGGCGTAGGTGAATGGGCGACCACATCAATGTGGCTTGGCGATGGAAATAAACTAACACCACAATGGGAAATTGATTTTCCACACTCGCTCGGCCTACTTTATTCTGCCTTTACTTATTACACGGGTTTTCGAGTTAATTCTGGTGAGTATAAATTAATGGGGTTAGCGCCTTATGGTGAACCTAAATATGTTGATTTGATCTTAAATAACCTCATCGATTTAAAAGAAGATGGTACTTTTCGCCTAAACATGAAGTACTTTAATTACGCCACTGGCTTGACCATGACTAATAAAAAGTTTGCCGATTTATTTGGCTCACCTGCCCGCGAACCAGAAAGCACGCTAACCCAAAAAGAAATGGATATCGCCCGTTCAATTCAATGGGTGACAGAGGAAGTTGTACTGCGTTTAGGGCGCTCCGTTCATAAAGAAACGGGTATGGATTACTTATGTTTAGCGGGCGGTGTGGCGCTTAACTGTGTTTCAAATGGACGATTATTACGAGAAGGCCCATTTAAAGGCATCTGGATTCAACCCGCAGCAGGTGATGCTGGTGGCGCTGTAGGCGCTGCACTATCTGCTTACCATGAATATAAAGACGGTGCGAGAACCGTACAAATACCTGATGCGACCAAAGGCTCTTATCTTGGCCCCAGTTTTTCTAATAAAGAAATCACTGATTACTTAGACAAAATTGGGGCAACTTATACCGAATTAAAAGACAAAGAACTGATGCCCAAGTTGGCAGAAGTCATGGAAAGTGAACAGGTTGTGGGATGGTTTCAAGGGCGTATGGAATTTGGCCCTCGTTCATTAGGCGCACGCTCTATTATTGGGGATGCCCGTAGCACCAAGATGCAAACGGTAATGAATTTAAAGATAAAGTATCGTGAGTCATTTCGTCCGTTTGCCCCTGTTGTTAAATTCGACAAAGTCTCAGATTGGTTTGAGCATGAGGGTCCCAGTCCTTATATGCTGATTGTTGCTCCTGTAAAAAAAGATAAAAGAACAGCGATGTCAAAACAGCAGGATAAATTATTTGGCATTGATAAACTCAATATTCCGCGCTCACAAATTCCTGCCGTTACGCATGTGGATTATTCAGCGCGGGTACAAACGGTTCACCCTGAAACGAACCCACGCTTTTATCATCTGCTTGATGCTTTTGAAGAAAAAACAGGTTGTCCTGTTTTGGTAAACACCTCCTTTAATGTTCGTGGTGAGCCGATTGTGAATACCCCCGAAGATGCCTACCGTTGTTTTATGCGCACTGAAATGGATTATTTGGTGATGGAAAACATTCTAATTAATAAAACGGATCAACCTGAATGGAAAGAACAAGGTGATTGGCGCAATGAGTTTGCACTAGATTAAACAATGAATATCAATACTCAACCTACTGTAGCAAGCAACAGCGATTTAAGAAAATTCGGCTTTATTATGGGTGGCATGGTTGCCCTAATTTTTGGCTTATTGTTCCCGTGGATAACCGATAAAACGTCACATGATTGGCCTATTTGGCCATTTATCGTGTTGGCAGTTTTTTGGCTCACGGCGATTATTGCCCCTAAAATATTACGACCTATTGAACAGTTGTGGCAAAAAGTTGGTACTGTTTTAGGCTTTATTAATAGCCGACTTATTTTAGGTCTGATGTTCTTTGCGCTGATTTTTCCGATTGGATTAATCCTTAAAATTTTGCGCAAAGACAGTATGAATAGAAAGTTATTAAAAGATGTAGACACCTATCGAAAAAATGTCATACCACGAGATAAAAAACATTTAGAAAAGCCATTTTAGATGGCTCATAATTTAGGAATAAAACAATGTTAGATTTACTAAAAGACCTATGGGCATATATGAAAGAGCGGAAGAAGTTTTGGCTCGCTCCCATTATTCTCGTCATGGTGTTGCTCGGCTCCTTACTAGTATTAGCACAGGGTTCAGCGATTGCTCCCTTCATTTATACTTTGTTTTAAAAGAATATTTACAAGTAACAATGGGTAAAAAATGAAAAAAATTATCGGAAATATGGCGCTACTAGGCACTAGCCTTGCAATAATGTTTATCGTCAGTGAACTAATCAGCCGTGCTTTCATGCCAATTTCACCTGGCCCGCATATTGTGGATTTTGATGGGAATGAAAAAACCACCAGCTATATTGAAGCCGGTAAAAAATTCACGATCGTCACACCCGACTACGCCGCTGAAACAACAATAACGGACGATGGATATCGTGCGCCAAAAGCGAATGGCAGCCCTGATGTTATTTTTATGGGAGACTCATTTACCTACGGACAAGGCGTAACAGACAGTCAAACATTCCCTGCAATTTATTGCCGAGAGCGCAAACTAAACTGTGCAAATTTAGCCGTGCCAGGAGCGAGTACACTTTATGAAGTGTCTCGTTTAGCACGCTTTATTAAAGAAAAAGACTGGCAGCCAAAAATGGTGCACTTCTTCTTTTTCACAGGCAATGACTTTAGCGATAATCTTGATGCGGATGTGAAACGATCACAAGGTTTGAGCATAGCGCCAGGGGAGACGACATTAAATTCAGAAGAAAGCGGTGATGAAAGTGTAGGCTTAGTATCACGCACCATTGATCTCGGTTTAAAATATTCAAACTTATTACGGGTTGCCTACTTCAAAGTATTGCCACTACTACGAAATAATCCTGAAGAAGCCGATCAAAAGCAGCAAAAAGCGTTACTAATCACTCAGACAGAATTTAAAAAACTGGACAGCTTAAGTAAGGCTTACGGCTTTGATTATCAAATATACATAATCCATCCCGAGCCTAAAATTAGGAATAATGTGTATCAAAACTTAGATGAAAAACTACAACAGCTAATGGATAAGCCTATGGTTTCATTAGCTAAGCTATATAAAAAGGATACTCAAGAGTACTTTTTTAGATCGGATGGTCATTTTAATATTGCAGGGAATAGAAGGCTAGCTGAATACTTGTTAACTAGATAAAGCTGATTAAAAATAGTTCTGCTGAGCGGACTTGGTTTATCCTGAGTAGAATCAAAAATAGTACTAAAGTATTGTTACCCTACTTTGCTTCAACCACTACTACACCTCGCTACGCGAGATTCTGCATACTTTCTCGGCTCTTGGTGAGCCTTAAAAGCAACACCCTCCCACTTGAATGATAGCTCGTTTTTGTTGTTTAAAAACGATACTAGAATTTATGC
>CAYTRF010000133.1:0-4901 GCA_964440065.1 uncultured Cocleimonas sp.
GTTGTACCATAAAATTGTATGCCTAAACCTTCTTCTCCCCGCTCACACCCTGAAGGTGCCATCCAAACTACTTTACCTGGAATAGCTAATTTTTTATTGGTGGATTGTAAGTGCATTGTTATCACAACTTCATCTCCAAAGTTATAATCAGTTGTATTGGTTGGAGCAAAAATAGCGCCACCTCTTATAAAAGGCATATAACTAGAATGTAGTGCGGCATCATCTTTTAACACTAAGTTAATAAGTCGTCTTTGCGGTGCAGACTCTATTTGATCAGTTTGAGTGTGCTTAGATGCAGTGGGATTTTTGGTATTATTCATAGCAGTATTTTTATTATTTATGTTTGCAAAAAATATCGTTATTGAGGGATGATATTTATTTTATTTGTATCCACGAGATTAGCATGTTCTCTATGAATATTAGAGGATTAACAGACGTATGGACGAGTTGTTTTTGATCCATAAGTGCTTGGTGAAGTGACCATTGATGTTTTATGGATAGTTTTTCCTTAATACTTTCGTGTGTTTTTGATGGTGATTCAAGGTTTTTTATGTAGCTTTGTAACCATCTTATTTGCCAATCTAGCATCGTTGATAAATCAAATTTTTCCCAGTGTTTTGCTACTTCAGTAATTGATTTTTTTTTCTCTAATATACTAAGAATATCATTGGATAAATCCTCCCTATTCTTTATTATTCCATCATCTATTTCAATAGCTTTCAATGGTTTTCCATTAGCAATATCAAGTGCTATTAGTGGGTTAGAATGATCGGGCTTGTGTTTTTTTAACCAAGCAAGTGACTGCTCCTGATTGGGCATAGGAAGCATTAAAAGTTGGCAGCGGCTTTTAATGGTCGGGATAATTTGGCTTAAGTTTGCAGTTGTTAATAGTAGAATGGTTTTGTTGCTGGGTTCCTCTAAAGATTTAAGCAAGCTATTGGCCGCATTTCTGTTCATCCGCTCTACTGGATGTAAAAGAATAACTCGGTATCCAGAAAAACTAGTGGTCAAGGTTAAAAATTCGGATAGCTCGCGAATTTGATCGATGGTAATTTGTTGTTTTCCTTCTGCTAATTCAATATGTAAATAATCAGGATTTGCACCTGACTCATAAGTTTTACAGGACTGACAAACATTACAAGCTTGATATTTCAGAGTGTTTTTAGAGCTGATGCTTTGATTGTTTGTTGAGGTACACAGTAGTGATTTAACCATTGCTTTAGCGAGATGAAGCTTCCCAATTCCCTTATCACCAGAAAGTAATAAGGCATGTGGTAGATGATTTTGTGAACGTGCGTTTGTATATTTATCCCATGTTGATTGTTGCCACGGATAAATCATTTTTTATAGGATCTCTTTTATAATTGAGGATATCTGCTTTTGTACTGTTTCAAGGTCGTGCTGTGCCTGAATAACGCGATACCGCTGTGGATTTTCATCGGCCATTTTTAGGTATTGATTTCTTACTTTATTAAAAAAATCGATATGCTGTTGTTCGAAGCGATCTGCCTCACCCCTGCTCTTTGCTCTGGATAAACCAATTTTAGCTTCTAAATCAAACAGGAAAGTATAATCTGGTCGAAGTTGACCTTGAACTAAATTTTCTAAACTTGCAATATGCTGAAAATCGATACCGCGACCTGCACCTTGGTAGGCATAAGTTGCATCGGTAAAGCGATCACAAAGTACCCAAGTGCCCTCTTTTAAAGCAGGCAAAATTTTTCGCTGCAGGTGTTCAGCACGAGCAGCAAACATGAGTAATAGCTCCGTGTCAGGGTGCATTTCAGGTAGGTCATTGGAAATCAATATTTCACGAATCGCCTCGCCTGTTTTTGTACCACCTGGTTCTCGTGTGTGTAATATCTTATGTCCTGCCAGTTCAATTTTTTCGGCAATAAATGAAATATTGGTTGTCTTACCGGCTCCTTCTACGCCTTCAAAGGTAATAAACATACCTTTATTGCTATGCGAATTATTAGTAGTATCAGTCATTAATTACCACCTTTATAACGACTGGCTTTACCTTTTAAAAGATACTTAATAACGGCTCTTTTATGCTCAGAATAAGTCTCTGAGAAATAGGAAGTTCCATCACCTTTGGCGACAAAAAATAGAATATCACCCGCATTTTCTGGATTAAATGCAGCTTTAATAGAAGCGGCACTGGGGGCAGAAATGGGAGTCGGCGTTAAGCCTTTTCTAGTATAGGTGTTGTAAGGCGTGTCTTTCTTTAGGTCTTTTTTACGAATATTGCCCTTGTAGCTATCACCCATTCCATAAATAACAGTGGGGTCAGTTTGTAACAACATGTCAATTTTTAAGCGGTTAATAAAAACTCGGGAAACCTTACCTCTATCTTTTGGGTCACCTGTTTCTTTTTCAATGATGGATGCTAATATCAAGGCATCATAAGGTGTGTTGATTCCTTTGAATGGTATTCTTTTTTGCCACTCATTACCGAGTATCTTCACCATGGCATTGTGAGCGCGTTGTAAAAACTCTACGTCAGTAGTATTTCTTGGGTAACTGTAGGTATCAGGGAAAAACCATCCTTCTGGTTTATGATGAGAATATTCAGTATCAAGCTTTTGCATGATATTTTTATAATCATCATCACTAAGAGTTTGTTTAAGATTAGTGTCTTTTTTTATGATAGAAATTAGCTGTTTAAAGCTGAATCCCTCAGGAATTCTAGTTTGGTACTGGAGTGTTTCACCTTTGGTAAATTTATTGAGAATTGCTTCGGGTGTCATCCCTTTTTTTAGTTGGTACTCCCCTGCTTTAATTTTTGATTCTTGCTGATTTAGCTTAGCTAATACTCTAAAGAACTCAGCCGATGAGATAATATCTTTGATTTTTAAGGATTTTGCTACGGTGCGAATATTAGCACCTTTTTTTATTTCAAAACTTTGTATATCGACAGGCGTTGTTGAAGTTTTAAAAGTTTCAAACTCGGTATAAAGATAAAAACCAAGCAAGCCCGCTATAACGATAACGAGTGGTAGGAATATTTTGAAAATAAATTTCAATGCTGTCTCTTGGCTAAACTTATTAGATTTTCTTAAAGATTAAAGTGCCGTTAGTTCCACCAAAACCAAATGAATTACTCATGGCTACTTCAATCTTAGAATCTCTTGCGGTGTTTGCCACATAATCTAAATCACAATCAGGGTCTTGATTATCAATATTGATTGTTGGTGGTAAAATTTGATCCCTAATAGCTAGTACACTAAATACCGCCTCAATACCACCGGCGGCACCAAGTAGGTGTCCTGTCATAGACTTAGTTGAACTTATGGCAACTTTGTATGCGTGATCACCTAAAGCGCGTTTAATAGCTACCGTTTCAGCAATATCACCAGCAGGTGTAGAAGTACCATGCGCATTAACATAGTCAATATCTTCTGCGTTTAAGCCTGCATCGTTTAAAGCATGATTAATACAGCGTGCGGCACCTTCACCATCAGTCGATGGGGAGGTCATGTGATACGCATCACTGCTCATACCAAAGCCAACTAACTCACAGTAAATTTCAGCACCACGAGCTTTTGCCGCTTCATATTCTTCAAGTACCAATATGCCAGCACCATCACCCAAAATAAAACCATCACGGTCTTTATCCCAAGGACGACTGGCCGCAGTTGGATCATCATTGCGAGTAGATAATGCGCGCATCGCAGCAAAACCACCAATTCCAAGTGGCGTAGAGCACATTTCAGCGCCACCACCTAACATGATATCCGCATCACCATAAGAGATCATACGCGCTGCATCACCAATACTGTGTGTGGCAGTCGCACAGGCTGATACAGGCGACATATTGTGCCCTTTTAAGCCCAGCATGATGGAGACATTGCCTGCCACCATATTAACGATGGAACTAGGCACAAAGAAAGGGGATATTTTTCTAGGGCCTTTTTCTAGATAAAGCTTGGTGTTTTTTTCTATGGTTCCGATGCCACCGATACCTGAACCAATAATAGCTCCAAACCTGTGGGCATTTTCATCCGTAACTTCTAATCCAGAATCTTTAAGTGCATCTGTAGCTGCACCGATTCCATAATGGATAAAAGGATCCATTTTACGTTGATCTTTTTTTGAGATGTAGACACTGGCATCAAAGTCATCAACATTACCTGCGATTTTTACAGAGAAGTCAGTAGCATCGAAATATTCAGGTGGTATTAACCCTATTCCGCTGACACCTTCGGTTATATTTTTCCATGCTTTATCAATTGTTGATCCAACGGGAGAAACAATTCCTAGGCCTGTAACAACTACTCTTCGTTTTGACACTTCAACATCCTATCGCTTTAATAACTAACAAATATACTAACTAACAAAATAAGAAACAACTATGCTATAAATGAAAAAACCGCAGTGCCAAGCCAGCTCTGCGGTTTTGAAAACAATACGGCAAAAACTTAAGCCTGACTTTTATTGACGTAATCAATGGCAAGCTGAACGGTAGTAATTTTCTCGGCTTCTTCGTCAGGAATCTCAGTACCAAACTCCTCTTCAAGTGCCATTACTAATTCAACAGTGTCTAATGAATCAGCGCCTAAGTCATCAACAAAAGATGCTGCATTTGTTACTTCTGCCTCATCCACCCCCAATTGCTCAACAACAACACTTTTAACACGTGCTTCAACATCACTCATGATCTTTTAATCCTTTCTTTAAATAAAATGTTTGTTTCAATAAAAACAATGGCGTCATTGTAGTGAAATTCAAGCAATTTCACAATTATATTTTAACCTTATATTCCTTATGGTATAGGCTTACGACATGTACATGCCACCATTTACATGCAATGTTTCACCGCTGATGTATGAACCCATATTTGACGCTAAAAAAACCACCGCATTGGCAATATCATCTGGCTGCCCTAAATCTTTCAA
>CAYTRF010000134.1:0-766 GCA_964440065.1 uncultured Cocleimonas sp.
TATCACCCTTAAACAGCGAGAAGAATAGTTTTTTGTTACTCTCTAAATAGTTGATTTTTCTTAACCTGTCAAATGCTCTGAATCGCTGCCCTATGAGGACCCCTAATAACGACATGCTAAAACGGTATTTCACCCGCACCGTGGAAGGGGGGCGGCTGAATGTTTATATTCAGGTATCCATAAGTTGTTAAAAAATCAAATTAAATACACTATCACAACCCATATAAATAAAATAATTCTATCAATAAATATAATAATAATCTACCATTGTAAAGAATTATTATTATGATCGTAACAATCAAGACTGTTTCTTTACCCAATATAAAACATATTTTAAATATTAATAGAAGCACATTTTGTGTTCTTAAAATAAGAGTTACAATTGTATAAATAGGCTATCAAAAATTAGAAATCAAGGTTTATGTTATGTGTACATATGTTTTAAAACCTATGCGGGGTTTGTTTGGGCTGCTTTTTTTAGTTTCAGTCCTATCTGCTTGTAATGATAAAGAACTATCATCACTATCACTATCACCATCAAATACTACTATTTTAGGAAAGCAGCAAATATTGGAGATTAGTATAACCAATGGTAATGATGATGCTGAAGAACGAAGCAATGGTAGTATGTATCTAAATAGTAGTGATTTAGAGTTAACGACAGAGGGTGGCGCTCCACAAACAATAGGTTTACGTTTCACAGGTATTAACATTCCTACAGGTAGCACAATTAGTCGAGCCTATTTGCAATTTGAAACCGATGAAA
>CAYTRF010000134.1:866-4896 GCA_964440065.1 uncultured Cocleimonas sp.
GTCGGATTGCTAAATCATTTGAGAATAATGGTGCGGTTAGCCTGCATATAGAATACAGCGAAGGAAACCCACCCCCCACTCTTACTTTAAAGGGTGCTGCACACATTGAAATTGAACAAGGTGAAGTTTATAACGATGCTGGAGCTAGCGCGGTAGATTATACGGGGGCATCACTTGCAGTGAGCATTACAGGGAGTGTTGATACTGATGTACCAAAGACTTACTTACTCACCTACAGTGCAACGGATAGTGACAATAAAACAAGTAGCATCAAACGTACTGTGATTGTGACTCCACCTGCTGGCAGTTTACAGATACTGGATGTGAGTATTGTCAATGGTAATGACGATGCCGAAGAACGAAATGACGGTAGTATGTATCTAAATAGTAGTGATTTAGAGCTGATTACAGATGGTAGTAAACAAACAGTAGGGCTACGTTTCACAGGTGTTAATATTCCTACAGGTAGCACAATTAGTCGAGCCTATTTGCAATTTGAAACCGATGAAACAACAAGTTTGGCGACTACCTTGAGCATTTCTGCTCAAAACGAAGGCAGTTCAGCTACCTTTGACAATTCGTCTAACAATGTCAGCAACCGTCCTCGAACCAATTCTCTTGTGAGCTGGACACCCTCAGCATGGACTACCGTCAATGAACGTGGGATTGAACAGCAAAGCCCTGAGCTTAGCGCAGTTGTGCAAGAAGTTATCAATCGCGCAGACTGGGGTCGTGAGAGCCTCGCTTTTATTATCACGGGCACAGGCAGTCGGATTGCTAAATCATTTGAGAATAATGGTGCGGTTAGCCTGCATATAGAATATAGCAATATTCCTGTTTCATCAGATGCTGATATTGTAATCAATGAATTCATGGCTTCAAATAAAAAAATACTTGCCACAAAAGCGGGGAAATTCGAAGATTGGATTGAGCTATATAACCAAGGCAGTGATGCAGCAAACTTACAAGGTTGGTGTTTAAGTAATGATGCTGTGAATCAAACCCAATGGTGTTTCCCCTCAGTCACTTTGGAAGCAGGCGAATACCGAGTGATTTTTGCCAGTGGTGATAATATATTTGAAGGTGATGAGTTACATACAAACTTCAAACTAGGTAAAAAAGGAGAATACCTTGGCTTAGTCAAGCCAGATGGTACTGTTGCTGACGAATACAGTCAAAGCTATCCCGTTCAAGAAAATGATGTTTCTTATGGCAGAAATAGTAGTGGAGAAAATCGTTATTTCTTAACGGCAACACCCAATGCAGCGAATAACAGTGGCTTCATTGACCTACTGCAATTTAGTAAAAATAGCCTTAACATGAATGAGAACCAAAGCACTACCACTGTTAGCTTGAGTGCATTAGGAGACAGTGCTACTAACTACACATTAACAGTTGATGACAACACTATAGGCTTGACGGCTTTAGGCAACAAGCATGTGACCGAAGATCAAATTAGTATTGGAGTCGATCTCAATGGGCTAGAAGCAGGTACTTATCAAGGAACAGTGACTGCCAGTGCTGAAGGTTATGCATCAACGACGCTTACTGTTAACTTGACTGTAGGAGAAACAGGAACAGGAGGTGATGTTGTCATTAACGAGTTTATGGCTTCAAATAAAAGCAAACTTCCCACAGCGGGAGGTAAATTTGAAGACTGGATTGAGCTTTATAATAGAGGTAGCAACACGGTAGACCTGCAAGGTTGGTGTTTAAGCGATGACGCAACAAATAAGACCCAATGGTGCTTCCCTTCGGTGAGCTTAGGAGCTGGAAATTTCTTAGTACTCTTTGCCAGTAGCGATAATGTGACTGAAGGTGCTGAATTACACACCAACTTCAAACTGGGTAAAAAGGGAGAATACTTAGGTCTAACTAGGTCTGATGGTACTGTTGCTGATGAGTACAGCGAAAACTATCCCGCACAGGAAGATGATGTATCTTATGGTATTGATAAAACGGGCGCGCGAAATTATCTACTAGAAGCAACACCTAATGCAGCAAATAGTGCAGCAGCTTCTGGTGGAGGCGAAGGGGGTTCTCTTCAGTTTGATTTATCAGCAATCCATTTTGTTGGAAGCAATAACACTTTTTCTAAGACATTAGGAATTGATGCATCAACAGGGCAAACTGTTTTATACCAAATAAGCACGGAAGGCACAAATATTGGTTGGCTTGATGTCAAAACAGCCGCAGGGAGTGATGGTACAACAACGGATCAATTAACAGTTCAAGTTGATATGAGTAACTTACCTAAAGGTACTTATACCGCCAAAATTATTGCAAGTGCTACGGACTATACGAATGCTGAAATTAAAGTAACGGTAACCGTATTGGCAAGTGATTTGCTGGGTGCTTGGGATGAAGCGGGAATGACATTAAACGATCTACCTGTTGTTGATGATGAAGCAAATGAGCGTTTATTTTATTCATTGGGTAAAGGGTATAAAGAGCCTAAAAACGTAACTTTGAAAGTTGGTTTCCTGAATAACTCATCATACGCAGTGTCTTTTAATGGAGGAACATTATTAAATTCTGGTGATGAAATTGATCTCGGTGAAGTCACTTATGAAAGTAATATAACAGTACAGCTCTACAAAAACGGTTCAAAAATCGAAGATTATGCCTTTATATTAACCATCTTGCCTTTAATCGAAATCAAGGCTGAGTCCATTCAAGATGAACCTAAATCACCTGGAATCATAAGGATTACTAGTCTAGAACATGATGAACAGACAGGTTTGAAAAATATGGGGATAGAATTTCGTGGTGGCACATCACAAAATTTTGAAAAGAAGTCTTATGGAGTTGAATTTACTGAACAGCCTAATTTACAAGATTCAAAATCAGTGAAACTTTTTGATCTAAGAAAGGATGATGATTGGATTATGGATGCTGCATATCGTGATCAAATATTTGTGAGAAATTTGGTCTGCCACGATTTATGGAGAGCTGTAGATGAGTTCGCTTTTACCGATACGGAAGGAAATACACGAGGTCAATCTTCTATTCGTGGTTTGTTAGCTGAAGTTGTACAAAACAAGCGCTATCAAGGTATTTATGTACTTGAAGAGCGTGTTGATAGGAAGCTTCTTGATTTGGATAAAATTGATGTACCTGTCGATTCATCAGGCAATGAGCTTTGGGATGAAGTGAATGTTGACGAAATACAAAACAGCAGTGTCTTGTATTATGCAAAAACGAATGAAGCTGGACTTTTTAGAACATCACTAAACGATATTCGTCGTGATTTCGAGCAAAAATATCCAAAGGAAAGTGATCTTGAGCATTTTAAACCACTTAAGGATCTGATTGAATTCGTGGTTGAGACGAATGATACTGAGTTTGCTAATGGTATAAACAACCTTATTCAAATGGATAAGTTTGTCGATTACTGGTTATTGTATGCTGTCTCTCAATCAACCGATACGCTACATAAAAACTTCTATCTTGCTAAAAATAAAGATCAGAAATTTTTCATCGTTCCATGGGATCTTGATGCAACATTTGATATGAAGTGGGAAGGTAGTAGGGATAATATGGTAAATGCTTGGCAAGAAAAGAACAATAATCTGTTCAAACGTTTGTTGAGAATTCCTAACTCTGGCTTCAATGCTAAACTTAAAGCGCGTTGGGCAGAATTGAAATCGACTGTTTATTCTGTTGATGCCATTATGGATAAATTTGAGGGGTATTACGCTTTATTGCATAGTACTGATGGTAATCAAACAGCTTTCCAAAGAAATGAAGAGCGCTGGCCAGATAGTGGTAATAACGGAAAAAATAATCCTGAGCTTGGTGAAGTTTCTTACATTCGGGACTGGATAGAACGCAGAAGGGTATTTCTTGATCAGAAAATAAATAGCTTGCCATAACCTGAGTTCGGAATAAGACAAAAGCGGTTTTTTATGAGTAAAGTAAGGTTTCCAACCCCTTTACTTAATAAAAAACTGCTTAAATATTGTTAAATATAGAGTATCCTCTCTAAATATCAGGGTATCCCCGATACTGAACGTCCATTAATTTGACT
>CAYTRF010000135.1:0-4870 GCA_964440065.1 uncultured Cocleimonas sp.
ACACGATAAATAACCTTAAGGAAATCATTAAAAGCACACCCCCCCACTTTTCGCCTGTTTTTTGATTACACCTTTATATACAACAAATCCCAAACACCATGACCAAGCTTTAAGCCACGCGTTTCAAATTTAGTCGTTGGACGGCTATTGGGTTTCTCGGAAAAAGGAGTATCCGCTATCGAACTAAACTCTGTCGAAGCCTCCATCACCTCCGCCATATACTCAGCATAAGGCTCCCAATCCGTTGCCAAATGAAAAACTCCGTTCGCGCTTAACCGACTCGCTATTAATGAAACAAAATCAGGTTGAACGATACGTCTTTTATTATGACGTTTCTTATGCCATGGATCAGGAAAGAATAGTTGAACCCTATCAAGCGACTTTTCGGGTATTCGTTTTTTTATAATTTCAACCGCATCATCATCCATTACCCGTACATTTTCCAAGCCATTTTCATTAATTAAATGTAATAAGCGTCCTACCCCAGGTTTATGCACTTCGATGCCAATAAAGTTACGATCAGGATCATTTTGTGCCATCGTAGCCAAAGAGACACCATCACCAAAACCTATCTCCAAGGTAATTGGCGCATCATTACCAAACAGTGCCCGAGCATCCAATGTAGCATCACTACGTTCGATACCATAAATCGGCCAAACTACTTCCAGTGCTTGCTCTTGCCCTTTGGTTAATCGCCCCTGCCTTAAAACAAAACTACGCACTGGGCGCATAAATTTTTCTGTCACCACTAACTCCGTATACCAAATAACTGATATTTAAAACTAATAAGCCAATACATAGATAAAATAAAGTACGTGTATTATGAAAATACTGTAGAATCCTTCTTTGTACATCGCGCCTATCTTATTGATTATGCTAAAGGCATCTGATCACACCCGTTATTTATACTGGAAAAATCGCTTTGAATTCCATGAAGTTCACGACAATTAGAGTAACTCTTCTCGTTCACTTCCTGAAAAATCAAACAATTCTATCTCAGTTTAAAACAACAGGCTTATCAAACATCCTTTAATGGGGCGACATATTAACAAATTAATCAGGAAATTATAAAGCAATGAAGCTACGCAATATTTTAATTACTCTAATCACTGCAACGGCACTATCGGCATGTGGTGGTGACAAATCTGAAAGCCTTGCTGACAAAGCAATGAACAAAACCAAAGAAATGGCTAACACAGCAACAGACAGCGTGAAAGATGCCGCAAGTGGCGCAATGGACTCAGCCAAAGAAGCGGCAGGAGACATGAAAGATGCAACGATGGATGCAGGAAAAAGCGCCATTGACACTGCAAAAGAAACCGCAAGTGGCGCGATGGGTTCCGCAAAAGAAATGGGCAACGCTGCCGTGGAAAAAGCGGGTGATATGAAAGACACTGCTATGAACGCAGGCAGTTCAGTCGTTAAAAAAGCCGATGACATGAAAGATGCGGTCGTGACTAAAGCAGGAGAGATGAAAGACGCCACGACTGAAAAAGCTAGCGACATGAAAGAAGCTATCACTGATAAAGCTGATGAAATGAAAACGGCCGCTGGTATGGATGATAAGGCTAACGATGCAAGCACGACAATTCAAGCGGCAAAAGATGCTCAAGCTGCAGCTAAAAAAGTTGGCTTTGAGTGGCGCGACATGGGTAAGATGATCAAGAAAGCAGAAAAACTTCTAGGAGAAGGCAACAGTGAAAAAGCGATCAAAATTGCTAAGACCGTTATTAAACATGCCGAACAAGCAAAGCTTCAAGCTGAAAAGGCTAAAACTGCTGGGCCTAATTTCTAAAGCGATCTAGAACACAGTCATCCATTGATTTGATCAATGGGTGACTATTAAGCTACTTAGTTACTTTCGTAAAACCTGCATAAAGTCATTAAGCTGACTTGCTAATTGATCCGACCTCTTCGGATCTCTCATAAGCTTCAAAATCGCCTCTCTCATTTTAGGCAACATCATTAGATCAGCCAAAATCGCATTAAATGCAAATTGCTCCTGTTCGGCTAATTTCGTTACAAAAGACATCAATAAACTTGGCGATTCTAAGCTTTTCCATGCACGACCCGATATTGCCGCCAATATTTCAATTTCTGAACCAAAAGACGAATCCAATAGCTCAGCATAAATATTGAATCGCTCCTGTTCGGGCTTGCTCCCTGACAAAGCTCTCAGCAAAGCAGCCAACAAAGGTATGCTTCCAATATCTGTTAACTCGCATTCAAGTCTAGTAATTAATACTTGAGTCAATAAAGGTGTTGGCTCAATATTCTCCAATGCATAACACAAGTTTACCAAGGGTTCCTCTGGAATTTCTGCTATCGCTTTTATTAACAAAGCCTCATTATTATCTTCTTTTACTCTAGCAACAACATCCGCAACCCCCTGCAGACCTAAAAACTGCCACTGTTCATATCCTAATTTCCCTTTTAAATATTCACGAGTTGCTTGGTAGTATCTTGATGGATCTTGATTTAACTCTTTACTCACTAAAGCATGAAACATGGCGAGTCGTTCCTGAGAAGGCTTAAAAGCAAAAGGTGATTGATTCAACTCATCTGAATTAATTTCTCCTGTTTGCTTCGCTTGGATATTTTTTGCAGTTTGTTCGAGCAGATCAATTAAAAAATGATCTCGCGACTCTTGTTTTAAAAAACCAAGTTCATCAATCGGAAACTGTAAAAACCAAATGACCGCTTCTTGTTGCTTACCACCTTTCCAAAAGACCAACGCCAACCACGCTTTTTGCTGAAAAGGATAAGGATAGAGTTCTTTTTGATTTTCAATACGCTGAAATAATTGATTCGATAGTCGCATTACTTTTCGACCCAACTCAAAAATCCGATAATTAAAACCACCCGTTTCTAAAAAATGCGTAATACTATCGAACTTTTCCATGATCTGCGTGGTTTCTCGTTAGTTAAAATTCGGGCATAATCTCACAACTTAGAACTGATCGCCAATACTGGCTAGTGAAAGATGCCTTACTATAAAAATCATGTGTTTGTTTGCACCAACCAACGAAAAGATGGCAGTCAGTGCTGCGGGGATAACAACGCGCAAGAAATGCGTGATTACATGAAAAAGCGTAGCAAAGAACTTGGCTTAGTGCGATCAGGTGAAGTTAGAATCAATTCAGCCGGTTGCTTAAACCGATGCGAACTTGGCCCTGTTATAGTGGTTTATCCCGATGAAACTTGGTATACCTTTTGCGATAAAGATGATATTGATGAAATCATCGAAGAACACCTTGTGAAAGGCAATAAAGTTGAACGTTTGTTAGTAGATAGCCAAGTCTAAACCACTATGTTAGAAAAGCTCAAACTTTACGCAGAACTCATTCGTTTAAATCGCCCTATCGGGATTTATCTTTTACTCTGGCCAACGCTATGGGGGTTATGGTTTGCAAGTGATGGATTTCCTGATTTTAAATATCTGCTCATCTTTTCACTTGGCGTATTATTTATGCGCTCCGCTGGCTGTGCCATAAATGACTATGCTGACCGTGAAATTGATTTACACGTTACACGCACCAAAGACCGCCCCCTAACGTCAGGGAAAATTACATCAAACGAAGCCTTAGCGGTGTTTGGCGTCTTGGTTTTCGCCTCTTTTTTATTAGTGATTCAACTTAATACAACGACAATAGTATTATCCATCGTAGCGGTACTTCTTGCGGCAAGCTACCCCTTTACCAAACGCTATCATTACTTCCCGCAAGTTCATTTAGGGGCCGCATTCGCATGGGCAATCCCTATGGCTTATACCGCAATTACTAACTCTTCTCCAACTATTGATGCTTGGCTTTTGTTTATTGCCACCCTACTCTGGACAACCGCCTATGATACCCAGTACGGTATGGTGGATAAAGAAGATGACCTAAAAATAGGCGTAAAATCTACCGCGATCTTATTTGGAAAACACGACACCTTTATTATCACAACCTTGCAGTTAATTACTCTGATACTATTAACCACCGTTGGAATAATAAATAACCGCGGCGGATTTTTCTTTATTTCAATTCTCATCGCCTCTAGTCTTATTCTTTATCAATACAATTTAACCAAAGACAAAGCACCCAATAAATGCCTGCAAGCCTTTCTAAATAATAACTGGCTAGGGATGATTATTTTTATCGGCATTGCTACTGATTATTTTGTGCAGTGAAGCTTTGTACAAGAAGCTAGTATCAAGTAACATCAACACAACTAATTTTAATTAAAATATTTACTAGGACATCAGCATGACAGATAGACAAAGCTCTTTCAGCTACGAAGAACTCTTACAATGTGGCAATGGCGAATTATTTGGCGAAGGCAATGCGCGCCTCCCTACCCCCCCTATGTTAATGATGGACCGAGTCATTAAAATTAATGCGGATGGCGGTGAGTTTGGCAAAGGGCAGATGATTGCCGAGCTAGATATAAACCCTGACTTATGGTTCTTTGAATGCCATTTTCCAACTGACCCGGTTATGCCAGGTTGCTTAGGCCTTGATGCGATGTGGCAATTAATTGGATTCTACCTCGGCTGGCTAGGAAACCCAGGTCGTGGTCGCGCACTTGGCTCAGGTGAAGTTAAATTCTTTGGTCAAGTTCTCCCGACAGCAAAAAAAGTGACTTATAAAATTGACATGACGCGCGTAATTCAACGCAAGCTCGTCATGGGTGTTGGTAATGCAACGATGGAAGTGGATGGCAAAGAGATTTATTCTGCTAAAGATTTGAAGGTCGGCTTGTTTACCTCTACTGAGAATTTTTAACGAGCTTCCTGTTTTGTTTGCTTAAGGAAGCTCTGATCTCTATATATACCGTCTATTGGCAAGCTAATGAGCTATGTTTTTAATGAGACCTTTGCACGAGTCAG
>CAYTRF010000136.1:0-4861 GCA_964440065.1 uncultured Cocleimonas sp.
TTATGCTCATCACCTTGTTGCGTTTTAAGTGCTAAAATCTCTTTGTCTTTTGCTTTATTTTTCTTTTCTAGCGTCTCGTACTTGGTTTGTAAACTACCTAACGCCCGATTTTCATCGCCTTGTTGATCTTTAAGTACTAGAATTTCTTTTAAAACCAATTGCTTTTCTTTCTCAGCCGTCACTAATGCTACACTAGTGTTCTTCAAGGTTTCTTTTTGAGTTAGCTGCTTTTCTTGTAAGGCACTAAAAACTAGTTGTGACTTTTCTGAGGATTCTATTTTAGACTGTAACGTCTTCTTGACCTTATCATAATCAGTCTGCAAAACATTGAAGCTAGTCTGCATACTTTTAAGACTTCCTGTTTTTTCAGTTAATTGCTTTAAGCTATCCGAAAGGTTTTTTTCTGTTTTATTTTTATCAGTTTGAAGTTCTGACAATACAGATTTTATTTGCTCAGTTGATTCTGCTAACAAAGCAATCTTTTCATCTTTTACTATAATTTTTTTATCTAATCCGTCGACACGTATTTGTATGCTTTTAAGAATAGCGTCTTTTTCTTTTAGTTGTGATAAAGCATCTGCCAATGCTATATCTTTTTTTGTTCGGTCTTTTTGTAAGCTTGCAAGTTCACTTTTAGTTTGGTTTGAGCTGTCCTTTAACTTAGCAATTGCTACATCCTTAGTTTCAACCTTTTGTTGTAAATCATCCAAGTTACCTTGCAAGCTTTTTAACTTGGTCTCTTTTTCAGTCAGTTGCTCATTTAAGAGCATCAGTTTGGCTTTTTTATCTGCGATTTCTTGCTCGTTTTTAGATAAATACTTTTTAGATTCTGCTAACTTGTCTGCTTCTACTTGAAGATTTTCGCTTACAACAAGCAATTGTTTTTCCAAGTCACTTAATTGACCCGATAACGACACATTCTTCTCTTGTCTATCTTCTGCCAAAGTGGAAGCAAGTTGTTGTGCTTGAATACTGTTTTTAAGTTCAGAAATTAAAGCCCAATTATTTAAAATAACAGCAACCGTAACCAATAAAAAAACCATGACGATAACCATCATAATATCGGTAAACGAAGGCCAGAAGCTTTCCTCACTTACACCATGGTTTTCAAAGTGGGTGTTTTCCCCAGGATAACCAAAATTCATCGGTTAACCTCGTTTCAACTGAATCGTTTTCTTTTTAGTCGTTTGAGTTACATTATCTAACAGTGAATTGGCTAATTTTTCTTCATTAGCAAGGTTTGCTTTCTCTGGAGTTTTCACCATTAGAGCTTTTTCATCATATTCAGGTTCAGACAAGTGAAAGCCTTTTCGAATCAAGTCTTTAATGTCTTCTAAGCTATTGTTTTGCATTTTCCCATGTAATTTATCCACCGCTAACTGTAACTGATTACCCGCTTGTAGAAAGCTATGCTCTACTTGATGCATTTTATCTGCTGCTTGATTTAGCTTAATAGCCAGTGCTGTTACCCTATCCACCATATCGCTTTCGGTGTGTTGTTTAGTGAGCTTTGGTAGCAAATACAAGCTGGTCATATCTTCAATATGAGTTAACACTTGAATACGGGCATCGTTTAAGCGCAAATAGAAATAGGCAAAAACAAAGAAACAAATGATAGCCGTAACAGTTGAGCTTAAAGCAGAAGACATACCACTAATAATCGCACCCATTTCTTTGACACCTTCGGGAGAGTTTAGCAAACCCCCAGCACCAATTAATGCCATCGATAAAGACACCACCGTGCCAAAAACGCCTGCAAGAATTAAAGTACTGTGCACAAAACGAACAACCGTTAGACGTGATGATTCTGATGAATTTGTACTAGCAGCCATTGCCGCCTGATTAACTTCTCCGCCTTGTTGAGTTACCCATTTAACCGCATTAAATCGTTGTACCGATAATGAGTCTTTAGGCAACCTAGCAGTAGGTTCACTCGCATTTTGCTTGAGTAAAGAGACTAGCTTAAAATTAGTAGCATCTTCATTAATGTAACGAAATAACATTATAACAATTCGGAGCATGCCGATTATAAACAAAATGATAATAATGCCATTGATGATCATTCCTGTTTTGCTAATTCCACCCGATAGGTAGAGGTTTTGAATGGCGTCTTTATTAAATAATATCAGTGCTGCAACACCAACAAGAAAAACTACAATTTGGAATAGCGTGCTTCTAGCACTACTTCTGTTAATATTCATTGTATTGTCCTTTCTCATGCCCCCAGAATTGGAAGGTAATAATGCCATGTAAATAGCAATTGCTCAATTATTAGTCACAATCAATTACGTTACATGAGACCTTTACATAAGACCTTTGCACGAGTCAGTCGCAAAAGAAAAATGGGCTAAAATTTTACTGATTGAGGCGGAAAATGAAGCTAATAACGGGTTATTAGCAAGTTTTCCAACGAAAAGCAGTGAGTTTTTAGTCATTTTTACTCGTCATCTGATTCGTACAAAGGTCTCTACATACTAATCAACTAATCCATTCAAGAATCTCTTCTGGAAATTCCACCACACCATTGGCACCCCATTCAACAGGTGATTCTGATTTATCTATATAACCATAGCTAGCAAGTAACGTTATCATATTGGCACGATTACCTGCTTCAATATCTCGTTGTGCATCACCTACATAAATACATTCGGTTGCCAACACACCACATTGGTTTGCAGCAAGGTATAAAGGGGCTGGATCAGGCTTACGCGCCTTAATAGTATCACCCGATATCACACTACAAGCTCTGTCTCGCAGCTTAAGCTCTGCTAATAATGGAAGTGTTAAAAATTCAGGCTTATTCGTCACTATGCCCCAATTAATGTGGTGTTCCTCTAAAAAACGCAACGTTTCATCCATACCCGTGAACAATTTTGTATCCACGCATAGGTTTTTCTCGTATAACTGGAGGAATCGCAAACGCCGACGCTCAAATTCATTTTTATCGTCTGCATTATTTTCGTTAACAACACCAAAACCTAATGTGATCATTGCTACCGAACCGTGAGATACGTAATCTCGACAAAGTTCATGTGACAACGGTGCTTTACCTTCTTCGTCCAAAAGTCGATTTAAAGCGTTAGTCATATCAGGAGCAGTATCAAGTAAAGTGCCGTCAAGATCGAAAAGCACCGCATTGATTTGTGAACCTTTATTGCCCTTAGTGTCTATATAGTTAGCCATTGAAGATGATATTGAAATAAGTAATTAAATAATTGAGGAATTGTCCGTGAAACCACTTTTTATAGCAAATAAAATAATCATACCAATGGTATTGTCACTAATGTTGCTAGTTTTAAATAGCAGTGCATTCGCTTTTACCGATATGAATGGTAAACCTGATTCTATTTCAAATTACTTAGGTAAAGGCAAATGGACCATACTCGAAGTGTGGGAATCTAATTGTCCAGCCTGTCGCATGCATATGCCAGAAATGGTTAAATTTGATGGTAAGCTGAAAAATGCACGAATTATTAGCGTGTCGCTCGACGGGCAACGTGGTATTGAAGATGCCGAAGACTTTATCAATGAATATGACATGAAATTCCCAACACTTCTATCAAACTTTGTAGAAATGAATATTTGGATGCAACAAAACGTCGGTGAATCTTTAGTGGGAACACCCACCTTCATTTTGTTTGATAGCGAAGGCAAACTAGTTGCTGCTCAGCCAGGTATTGTATCCACAGAATCTCTTGAGAAATTCATTACTGCAAACTCATCACCAGCAATTGCTGATACTTCTTCTACTGGTGAAAAGTAATCAACGAACAACATCAGTGATAAACCTACCAGAATCGGCATAGATGGGTATCTGGTTTATTATCCTTTGTAAGCCCTTGTGATACCAATTGCCACGATAACACTTACTTGAAGCCGCTAGGTTCTAGTAAGTGTGTATCTAATGACTAGCTATTGCATAACATGCGAGTGATGTTAACGCTTTATTCAAAAAATGTTCCTATAGCCGCAATAAGTGTATCACGCATATCAGGATCATCCGTTAACGGTGTTACCATTGTCATGCTACAAGCATCCAATGGTGCTACACCTTTAGTAATTAGCTGACCTGCGTAAACCAACAAGCGTGTAGAAATACCTTCATCTAAGCCGTGACCTTTTAGGTTACGTGAGCGATGCGCGACATGAACTAATTTTTCTGCAGTCGCAATATCAACACCAGACTCTTTTGCTACAATGTTTACTTCAAACTCTGCTTCAGGGTAATCAAAATCCATACCACCAAAACGTTGCTTGGTAGATTGCTTTAGATCTTTCATTAAGCTCTGGTAACCAGGGTTATAGGAAATAACTAACTGGAAATCAGGGTGCGCCTCTATCAACTCACCTTTTTTATCCAAAGGCAAATTCCGACGATGGTCAGTCAAAGGATGAATAACAACCGTAGTATCTTGACGCGCCTCCACAATTTCATCCAAATAACAGATCGCACCAATACGCGCTGCCGTTGTTAGTGGACCGTCTTGCCATTTAGTGCCGTCTTTATCAAGCAAGAATCGGCCAACCAAATCTGATGCTGTCATATCTTCATTACAAGCCACCGTAATCAAGGGTTTACCGAGTTTCCACGCCATGTATTCAACAAAACGAGATTTACCACAGCCTGTTGGGCCTTTTATCATCATCGGCATACGCACATCATAAGCAGACTCGTATAAGGCTATTTCTTTCCCTACCGCTTCATAATAAGGCTCATCTTTGATGATATATTGGTTGATATCTACTTTGTTTTCAATAATGGACATAGCTACTTCTCTCTTATTGGCTGATCTAAAGTTATATGTTTGTTTGTAACTATTGTTATATAAAACTGCTTAGATAACACTATTCTAATCACAAA
>CAYTRF010000137.1:0-4857 GCA_964440065.1 uncultured Cocleimonas sp.
CAAGGAAACTAAACCTAAAACGGAACTATTAAAAATAATACGACCTTCGTTGTTATCCCGCATTAAAACGATTAAGCGATTATTTAGCTCCATCCAACCAAAAACATTGGCTGCAAATTGTTTTTCTAGGGTATTACGGGTTAAATCTTCAACAGCACCTGGTTGCCCATAAGCGCCATTATGAAATACACCGAAAAGATTTGATCCCACCAATAGCATCAATTCATTAGCAAGGTCTTGGACGCTTTCTGAATCCGCGTAATCAAGTTGCAAACATTGAAATCCTTCTGAAATAAGGCGTTCTACATCTTGTTCTTTTCTAGCAGTCGCGTAGACATTATAACCCCGCTTTGTTAAACCTTTAGCAACGTGATAACCGATTCCACTGGAACATCCAGTAACGAGAATATTTTTCATCTGAGTATTATATGGAATTTTGTTAACAACAATCTTGTTTTTATTTATTAAAGACCTATATTATTAGCCTTATTTAATAAAAATTTTAATACTATGCCAATTTACGAATTTCAATGTCAATCTTGTGGAGACGAGGTCGAAGTTTTACAAAAGATGAGTGATGATCCATTAACGGATTGTAAAGCGTGTGGTAAACCTGATATGAAAAAAATGGTTTCTGCTGCTGCGTTTCGTTTAAGTGGTTCAGGTTGGTATGAGACAGATTTTAAATCTGGCAACAAAAAGAATCTCACCAATAATGAGACTAAAAATAGTAGCGAAAAAAGCAGTAAAAAAGAAAATACCAGCACGAAAACCACACCTGCAACCGCTTCAAACAAAAACAGCTAAATAAGGCTTAACTTAAAACTATGTTCGCACTACTTCGTAAATACATAATAACGGGTCTGTTAATCTGGATACCATTGGGTATTACCATTTTTGTGATTCGCTTATTGGTCAACTTGATGGATAAAACCATCGTATTGTTACCCCCTGCATGGCGACCTGAAGCTGTTTTTGGCTTTGATATACCCGGTCTAGGTATCGTTCTTAGTTCCATGATCATTTTCTTTACAGGTTTCGTGCTAACCAATATTGCTGGACGTCGATTGATACAATTCTGGGAGAGTTTATTAGACCGTATCCCCTTTGTCCGCAGTATATATTCATCAGTAAAGCAAGTAACTCAAACGATTTTATCCAATGATGGCGATACCTTTAATGAAGTTTTGCTATTTGAATACCCGCGTAAAGGTATTTGGACGCTTTGCTTTAAAACCAGCAATAGTCCAAAATCTTTTAATGAAGCTACTGATAAAGATTTAGTGACTGTTTTTGTTCCTACAACACCAAACCCAACCTCTGGGTTTATTTTATTTGTACCAAAATCTGATGTAACCAAGTTGGATATCGACGTTGAAGATGCACTCAAGCTAGTCATGTCTTTAGGTGTTGTGACACCAGAAAAAAAGGCACAATTAGAAAGGGGTGAAATTCCTAAAGCTATTGACCAGAACAATAGTAAATAAGCATTTACTAATGTATACTTCGCGCCCTCTGTAGTTGATACCGCGTGATTAACCATGTCAAACCAAACAAACATATCCTTTTCTGATCTTAATCTTGCTGAGCCAGTTTTAAAAGCTGTTGAAGAAGCAGGCTACGAATCACCCTCCGCCATTCAAGCAGAATCTATTCCGCATATTATCGAAGGTCGTGACTTAATGGGTCAGGCACAAACGGGGACGGGTAAAACAGCGGCATTCGCCCTGCCCTTATTAAGTCGTTTAGATATGTCATCTAAAGATACTCAGATTCTTGTATTAGCACCTACTCGTGAATTGGCAATACAAGTCGCTGAGGCGATGCAAAGTTATTCTCGTCACCTCAAAGGCTTCCATGTGATGCCTATTTATGGAGGGCAAAGCATCTCTATCCAATTAAAGCAATTGAGACGTGGTGCACAGGTTGTGGTTGGTACGCCAGGGCGCGTGATGGATCATTTGCGTCGTAAAACCTTAAAGTTAGCGAATCTACAAGCGCTGGTTTTAGATGAAGCAGATGAAATGTTACGCATGGGCTTTATTGATGATGTTGAAACTATCTTAAAAGAAACCCCCGCAACACGTCAGACTATTTTATTTTCAGCAACCATGCCAAGTGCGATCAAACGCATTACTAAAAAATATCAAAATGATCCCGTTGACATTAAAGTTAAAACCAAAACAGCTACTGTTTCTACCATCACACAATATTACTGGTCAGGTAAAACATCCTATAAATTAGACGCCTTAACACGACTATTAGAAGCGGAGGAGTTTGGTGGGATTATAATTTTTGTACGTACTAAGAATATGACAACCGAGCTTGCAGAAAAACTATCAGCTCGTGGTTATGCAGCAGTTCCTTTAAACGGTGATATTCAGCAATCGATGCGCGAAAAAATCATTAATCGACTTAAGAAAGGTAGTCTCGACATTATCGTTGCGACGGATGTAGTCGCACGGGGTTTAGATGTTGAGCGTATTACTCATGTAATCAACTACGATATGCCTACCGATAATGAATCCTATGTACATCGTATTGGCCGAACAGGTCGAGCAGGTCGAAAAGGTACTGCCATACTGTTTGTGCCACCAAATGGTAGACGACAATTACAAAGTATCGAACGTAGCACTGGGCAAACCATTGAACCATTAAAATTACCTTCACCAAAAGACATAAGTGAAGCACGGATTAATCGTTTTAAAGAAATGGTAACTGAAACAGCTGCTTCACAGAAACTTGAGTTTTACGAAAAAATCATCACCGACTTGGAAGAAAACAGCGAATTAAGTTTAAAAGAAATTGCCGCTACGTTAGCTTTTTTAGTGCAACGTGATCGCCCTCTTTTGGTTACACCCAATAAAATACCAGAAAGTAATTTAGGTGATCGTTCAAATGATCGCGGTGCAAATCGAGGTGATCGGGGTAATAGAAACAACCGCGATCGACGTGGGAAACGCGATGAAAGCTCAAGAAGTAATAAACGCAAAAAAGGGCCAACAATTGAAGGTATGGTTACTTACCGACTTGATGTAGGTAAAACCCATGGTGCAGAACCACGGCACATCGTTGGCGCTATCGCCAATGAAGCCGGTGTAGAAAGTCAGTACATCCAAAACATTGATATTAACTCAGAGCATACCACCGTTGATTTACCAGAAGGAATGCCAAAGGAAATTGAAAAACATTTACGCGATGTTCGGGTAATGGGACAGAAGTTGCAATTAAGGCAATTTACGGGTGCAAGATCAGCTTCAAAAAATCAATCCAAGAAAAAAGATAGTCGTTAGTCTGTGACCTTTACAACGATTATGTAACGAAAAAATGGTTAAATTCATAGCAAGTTCGCGATGTTTTTATGTTTTACTAGATGCTATCTATATGATTGATTAATCAAGGATTTTAACAAAGCATTTACCGTATATCATATATATTTTTTATTCATTATTTCTTACTGTAATATAGACAATATTAATTGACTCAAAAATAAAAATAATATGTCAGTACAAAAGCTTTTCTCACAAGGTTGTAAATATCTACTACCTGCAGGTTTTGCCACCATTATCATCATAATGATTGCGACCTCTTTATTTTCTATTTTGCAAATAAAGAAAAGCTCAGATGCGATGGTTAATATGGTGACTCAACAAAACCAAAATAGTCAGTTACTCAGCACCATGACACAGTCTGCCTTAGCGAGGTCTATATTATTAATTGAGATGAATCAATCTGATGATTCATTTGAAATAGATAAAAAAATAATTAAGTTTTATGCTGAAGGCACAGAATTCGTAGTAGCTAGAGAAAAACTTGAAAGCCAAGACCTAGACCCTTACCTTAAAGAATTACTGACAGAACAAGGGAGGGTGCAAACAGTCAACAACCCTCTGCTGACTAAGGTTGTAAACTTAATTCAAGAAGATAAAAACCAACAAGCCACTGTTCTCTTTAGTCAAGAAGTACGTCCTAAGCAAATAGAAGTCATTACTATTATCAAGAATATGCTGGAGTATCAGACTCAACTGACGAAGCAAACGTTGATTCATAATCAGAATAAAAACAATACCCGTCTAATTTCAATTCTAGTTTATGTGTTATTAAGTATAATCGCTAGTATTTTTCTGACTCGAACCATTCTAAGAAAACAACGTGAAAATGATCATGCATTAGAAAAGCAGGCAAGTACGGATGAACTAACCAAATTACCCAATAGATCAAATCTAATTAATAGTATAGAAAATATCATTCGAAACAAGCCACCATCAATTTTTGCCATTGTATTCTTTGATATTGATTACTTTAAAACCATAAATGACAATTATGGACACGAAGTAGGCGATAAAATATTAAGAAAATTCTCTGCTAACATTAAATCATATATAGACAAAGAAGATGTTCTATCACGATTTGGTGGTGATGAGTTTGTCTTATTATTACGCAGTATGGAATCTCTAAAGGAGATTAAAAGTTTTATTAGAAACCTTTCATTGCAGCTTGATACTTCCTTTATTATTGATGATCAAGAAATATTTATTTCTTCAAGTATCGGTGTTAGTTTCTATTCAAAAGATGCCAATGATGCCAGAACCCTGCTGAAGTATGCTGATATTGCGATGTACTCTGCAAAAGAATCAGGTAGAAACAACTACGCTTTCTTTTCTAAGAAAACCATCGACAATATGGAAAAAGAACACGCTTTAAATCACTCCTTACATACTATTTTGAAAAATAAAAATAAGGACAATGAACTCTACTTAATGTATCAACCCTTGTTAAATATTGATAACGGAGAGATGTCTGAGTGCGAAGCACTCATACGTTGGACTACACCAGAAGGTAGGGTAATTTCACCCG
>CAYTRF010000138.1:0-4851 GCA_964440065.1 uncultured Cocleimonas sp.
CTCATTGCTGTCTTCACTCTTAATATCATAACTGAAATAAAATGATATTGCTTATGCCACATATCAGAAAATATATGCATTCCCAAGCAAGAGATAAAAACATGATGTATTAACACGAACTGGTGCGCTAACAGGAGTTCTACCACCATGTCGGCTTTACAATTATTGAAGAAAACTCATTGAAGCGGTTTTAGAAATATCCAAAACTTGTCCATTTTTAGAAATTGGTGGGACGCTTGAGGTTTCTGAGTTGATGCAGATGGGGTAGTTTTCACCGTAGGATAGCCTTAATTATCTGCCAAACCATCTATACGATATACATCACTTAACTGACTAAACCCTAGCCCGTTTTTTTTCTCTACATGAATTTGCACGGGAATTCGCTCTTTCATCGCTTCGATATGACTTATCACGCCAACCATTTTTCCACAGGAATTTAAATTATCCAATGCATCTAATGCAACTTCAAGAGTGTCGCTATCTAAAGTACCAAAACCCTCATCAAGAAATAATGAATCAATGCTCGTTTTATGACTAACCAAATCAGACAATGCTAGTGCCAGTGCAAGACTTACCAAAAAGCTCTCGCCACCAGACAAGGTTTTAGTATCACGTTGGCTGTCAGCTTGCCATGTATCGATGACTTGTAATTCTAGCGCGTCTCCTTTTTTTCGTTCTAAATAATAACGCCCGTGTAAATGTTTTAAGCGTTGATTAGCTAGGTAGACAAGATGATCTAAGGTTAAGCCTTGTGCGTATTTTCTAAATTTGGCACCATCAGCTGAGCCTATTAAACTGCTTAGGTATGCCCAATCATCATAATTTTCTTGTTGTTGTTTTATTTTTGCTTGCAGTGCTTTTTGATTATTTCGGCGCTTTTGGTCTTCCTCTAATGATTTTGCCAGCGCTCCTTGTTGTTCATTTAATGTTTTAAGTTCGCTACCTGAACCTAAAAAGTCTTTTTGAATAGCACTTAATGAACTATTTAATAGAATTTCTAGCTCGCTTGTTGTTTGTGATTTTTGATGCTTTTTTAGTTGTGCGTTTAGCTGTTCAGCTTGTGTATATTTTTGCTGTTGTTCTTCTTTTAGTTTTTCTTTAAGTGCTGATAATCGCTGGCGTTCTTCTTGTGAAAGTAGCGCATTATCAAACATTTTCTGGTCTTTAAATGGGCTTTTCTCTAGATCTATTTGCCATGCTTTTGTACTTTTAGTGCTTTGCTCTTTCAGCTGTTTCTGACCTTTTTTAAGCACTTCAATAGTGGTGTTCCGTTTTTGCATTTCTATTTTATGTGTATTTAATAAATCTTGCTGAGCTTGCCATGCTTGTTTCGCTTGCTCAGTTTTAGATCCTAAGGTATGGCGGATGTCATCGACTGAATCTTCGCCAAAATCTTGCGTGCGTTGTTGCATTCGTTGTTGATACTGGGTGGTTAATTGGTCTTTTTCATCGTGATATGTTTTTAGTTGCTGTGATAATTTAAGCTGTTTTTCAATCTCTTGCTGTTCGATTTCAAGTTGTTGAACATTAATTTTTAATGCGCTTAACGTTTCTTTCGCTTGTTGTATTTCTTTTTGCTGTTGTTGTAATTTTTTCTCATATTCTTGTGATGTTTGTAAATATTTTACTAACGGTTCTTGTTCTTGAATATCCAATCTTTGCTTTAATAGGGTATTGATCGCCAGCCAGTCTTGCTCGGTTTTTTTTATTTTATTTTGCGCCACTTTTAAATCACTTAAGGTGTTTTTTAGATTTTCTTCAATACGTGCGACTTCGGTACTTTTTTCTTTACCCTGCTCTAGTAAAGTTTCTAGTTCTACTTTTTTCTGCTGGAAGCGTTTTTGCGTATCTGAAATATCCAATTGCTGGTATTCAGCAATCGCAGGATGCTCTTTTGAGCCACACAAAGGGCAAGCTTCATCTTCCTGTAATTTATCCCGAAAATCACTTAGATCGGAAATGCGTTGTTCTTGCTCCAGTAATTTATCGAGATCATTGCTTTGTTGTTTACATGATTTATATGCTTTTCTTAACCTTTCAACAACGGTATTTAACGTTCGTTTCTTAACAGCTAGCTCTTGATGCGTTTGTGAGGCTTTTTGTTCTGCTTGTTGATACTCATGAAAACTAGCAAACAAAAGTTCTAGCTTTCGTTCTAACTCTTTATTATGGTAAATACTTTCTAGCTCTTTCTCTAGTTTTTCAGTGTTCAATGGCTTAAAATTTACTGTAAAGTATTGCTCAACTTTACTTAACTCCATTTGGAGTTTGGCTAATGTATTTTTTTTATTTTGTAGTCTTACTTCCCACTCAGGCACGCTTAACGTTTCTGATGATGACATCAGTGATTTTATTTTTTCATCTAAAGCAGTGAGTTGTTCCTTTAATTGTTTAATTTCTTGATCTAAGGGATTTAAGACATCGGCGATACGAATTTCATCTTTATGCTGTTGTGCCTGAGCTTCTTTTAAAATTGATTCAGTCTGCTTGAATTCACTTTCTCTTAAGCTGCTTTGTTCCGTTAATGTGACCAATACAAGTTGCTGCTTTTTTAAGTCTTGCTCTGTTTCTTGCAAACGCAAGGTATCATCTTGATACTTGCTAAAATTAAGCCGTAATTTATCAGCCGGTTCACTCAAGGCTAACTTCTGTAACGAAGCTTGTTCTTTTTGGATTTTACCTTCGGCCTGTTTAAGGCTAGTTTGCGCCGTTTCTGCCTCGCTCTTAAACCCATTAAACTGCTTCAACCATTGGACTTGTTCAGCAAGTTTATCACGTTGCTTTTGTTGGTATCTAACCTTCGTTTTTAATGAAATTTGTTCCGCTTGCAGTATCTTAATATCATCTTCATTTAAAAGCTCAGCACCTTCTGCTCTTGCTTTGAGCTTGTCTAATTCGGTTCTTTCATCACGATAATATTCATAAACGTGTTGAGAGATTTGACCGTAGATTTCAGTGCCTGTTAGTTCTTCGAGTAGCTCAGCTCGGTCATTGGATTTTGCATTTAAAAACGCCGAAAACCCACCTTGAGCTAGTAACATCGACTTGGTAAATCGAGCAAAGTTCAAACCTGTAATTTCAGGAACTAAGGCTTCTTTCTCACGGATTTTTTCGGCTATTATTTTTCCATCTTTACCGTCTACCAACTGACATAGCTCGACCTGTGGTGCTTGCAGTTTTCCATCCGATTTACCACGCGCTCGGCGTTGACTCCAAAAAGCGCGATAGCCTTTGCCTTTGACTTCAAATTCCACTTCTGACAAACATTCTGATGTGTGCCGTGTCATTAGCTCGTTACTGGTGGGCGATACCGAAAGGCGTGGGGTTTGATGATAAAGTGCCAAACAAATCGCATCTAAAATAGTAGTTTTACCCGCCCCTGTTGCGCCCGTAATAGCAAATAAACCATTGCTATTAAAAGGCTCTTTTCTAAAGTCTATTTTCCACTCACCACGTAATGAGTTTATATTTTTAAAGCGTATACTCAATATTTTCATAAGTGAGGACTTTCTTTTTCTACCTTACCTTTAGCCACATCATGTAACTCATCCACCACTTGCTTAAAGTTGACTTTTAGTCGTTCCAGTCGCTTTTTTTCTTCCTCATTCTGCCAATCTTCTTCGCTTAAACGACGTTCAAACACATCACTCACACTTAGTTCATTAAGGGTTTCTTTTTCTTCTGATTGTAGACCACTTTGCCGATTCTTTCGTTCTCGTCGTAGCAATAGGATTTCAATAGGTAAATCTTCTGTGATCTGTTGCACTCGTATTTGCAAGTCATTCAAATAGTCTTGCGAAGATAGCATTACCTCAACCCAAATGTTTTGCCCCTCTTCTAAGTCATAAGACGACGGCAATGTCATTAATTGCTTTTCAATACTTTTTAAGTCACCCTTTATGATTTTCATCGGTTGAAAATCAGGAATAGCCAAGGCTTGTGCTTTTTCAAATTTCCCAACTTTAAAATCTACTAGCATGACAGATTTTTCATTCTCGCCTTTACTCTCATCAAAACTAAGTGGAATAGGCGAGCCACTGTAACGAATATGTTTTGACTTTGCCACGAGCTGCGAGCGATGAATATGACCCAAAGCGATATAATCCGCAGGCGGAAAACCACTGGCAGGAAAGGCATCAAGCGTACCGATGTAAATTTCGCGCACTGAATCCGTCGTGCTTGCTCCCACCGTAGTCAAATGCCCAGTAGCAATAATTGGCAACAACTTTTTATGCTTTTTTTGATAAGCCTCTCGTAATAAAAGCGCTTGTTTGTGCAGTGCATGGTAATGACTAGAAATGGCTTGTTGCATTACTTGTCGCTTCTCTTTACCGCTTTTTCCCGCTTGACTTATCATTACATCACGCTGGCGAATAAAAGGAGTTGCGCATAGAATGGCACCTGCTTCACCTTGACGATTTGTAAGTGTAATAACCTGCTCGTTATTATCTTCCATCACACCAGAAACGACATGCGTATTCAGGCAAGCCAGCAGTTCTTTAGACTCATTTAACGTCGCCACTGAATCATGGTTACCTCCCAATATCACCAGCTCACAACCCTTGCTTTGAATATCCACAATAAAGCGGTTATATATCTCTCGTGCATAGCTGGGAGGTGAGCCAGTATCAAAAATATCACCCGCCACTATTAGGGCATCAACTTGATGTTTATTGATTTGTTTTAAAAGCCAATCTAAAAAGGCGCAATGCTCTAAGGCACGGCTTTTGCCCATAAAGTTTTGGCCTAAATGCCAATCAGATGTGTGGATTATTCGCATTAGTATCTAAAGTAAAACTTTTTCAATGCCACCGTTTGTAATCGTTTCTACAAACTGAGCCT
This sequence comes from uncultured Cocleimonas sp., assembly GCA_964440065.1. GTDB lineage: Bacteria > Pseudomonadota > Gammaproteobacteria > Thiotrichales > Thiotrichaceae > Cocleimonas. Next base: position 4,843 of record CAYTRF010000138.1, read on the forward strand.
GCCACTTTT
>CAYTRF010000139.1:0-4809 GCA_964440065.1 uncultured Cocleimonas sp.
GTCTTCAGATCTTTATTTATGTTGTGATTTGCAAATAGACCTTGGTTGGTTACACTATCTTGCAAATAAGGTATTGATTTACCTTAAATAAGCTTGGGTTTTTCTTAGAAAAATCCAAGCTGTTCGGGTGTTTTTTCGGTGGGCTTACGCTTTTTTCCATAGAAAACTTGTATCTTTGAGAATTGTTTATCGGTTATTTTGATGATTCGTACTTCGCCATCATCAGGTAATGATGATTTTACACGATTTACATGGACTTGTGCATTTTCATCACTGGAGCTATGACGCATATAAACAGAGTATTGCATCATGGTAAAGCCGTCTTGTAGTAGTTTCTTACGAAACATCGTATATTGTTTTCGGGCGGCTTTGGTATCCGTTGGTAAATCAAATAAAACAATTACCCACATAGTATTTAAGCCTCCGAATGTTGTCATATCAGTTTTTGATCTCTACTGACTAGATGAGGGAATATCATTTTTTCTTTACTATTTTTATAAGCACGTTTTAAGTTTGCAGTGTAATGATGGCTTGCCACCATAAACGGGAGCGTTTTTTCTTTCCATATGACACTTTCACTCAGTAATCCCAATAATATTTTTTTAGTTTCTTGATTCACTTCAAGCATTTGTTCTGATTGCACCATTTGATAAACACAATAATCTACCCAAGGTCTAAATGGCTCCATTAAATCATCTGCTAAGCAAAGACCGTTATATTGATTATGGTGGTGCAAACCTAAAGCGGGATGTAGTCCGCTACCTACAATGGCTCTAGCGACAATTGCCCGAATAATGGCATAGCCATAATTTAATAAAGCGTTAATTTCACCGCTTTTAGGGTCACGCCGAAAATTATCCCCCATAAGCAAACGCCAATATTTTTGAGCGGCTTGCGCTTCGTGGTTTTCTTTGTCACCTGTTTTTACTTGTTTAGCTAAAAACTCCAAAGGCTTGTTATTCTTATCTAATAGTTTCAACGTTAAAGCTTGTTCTTCTATTTTACGTTGTACTACCTGTTTCCAAAGACGTTTTTTTGTCGGTTCACTGACCTGTGTTTGCTCGATTAAAATACGCGTATGCAAACTATTCGCGTCATTAATGGGTAAAATAACAGAATAAGGTAAATGCTGTTGATCACAAAAAACTAAAACGACATTATTTTCCTGACAGGCAATGATTACAGCCTGGGTCAGTACGATTGCTCTGTGTTGCAAGATAACCGCACCTAAATCTTCAATAGGAATAGTCGCTATTACCTGTTGGTCACGTTCAATTATGAACTGCTTATTCTTCATATGAATATAAGCTTGTTCACTAATATCAATGACTCTTTTTATCATTCTATAAATTTACCAATTGCATTGACTCTATGAATAAGTAATCCACTTTTCATTAACGCTGGGATTGTTGATTCTCTATCAGACAGTGTCTCATCATCATTTGATAAAAGAGCTGCTATATGAAGCCTTAATTTTATTCTTTTGTTTGGTTTATCTAGTGTTTGGATTCGATAATAAGATCGTAACCCATCCCTATCAATACTCACAATATCATTAATATGTAAAGCCATAACAAACTCTAGACCCTCCCCGTGATCTATTTTGGTAATGGGCTGTTTAGGCTTTCCAATTCCTTTAGCTCTATGACTAGCTTCTAAAGCAGTTACAAACTCTCCCGTAAATTTATCCTTAGTTTTGTCATAAAGGATTTCAACATGATGTAAATTTCCATATGCCATCCAACGAAAAACCTTACCCTCTTTGTTTTTTATACCCAGTTTACTGTCTTCCAGTTTTTTTAACGTTGTTTTAGCTTGCACGATGCGTACGCGCTTAATGGGTGTTTTGCCATCTTTATGATAAACAACAATACCTTCGGAAAATGCTTCTTTAGGCTTGTTATCAAATTTTTCCAGATGATCTGTAATAATTTTTCTTACATCTTCATCTATGATCTTCTTTACTTGAGTTATTTTAAAATCAGGGTTTAAATTTGCTCGATAAACTGTTCCAATACCTTCAATAAATCCTGCTCCAGTTTCTTCATGTAATGCGCCACTAATTTTTCTTTGCGGTGTGTGAGCGACAATCATGTTACTTAAAGCTGTATCCAGATCATCTCGTAGAGTAGTCCACGGCTCATCAAAATGAATATCACGCATATGCAATTCTGGGCTTTTACGTTCAAGGCCTTTCGACTGTGCTACCAGCGTGTTGTAAAACCTTCTATCAATACAGGCAGTTACAACCGCATCTATCGTATGATGTCGATGATCTACTCTATCCTTTGCTGTGCGATCAAACCCAATAAGGTTATTTAGTTGCCATTGGTGTCTTAACCACCCCGTCATAATGCCTTTGGTGACATTAATATCTGCTCCTAGTTGTTTAAGATAATCGTTAGCTACTCGTGAAATATAACGAGTATCATTTAGTTGGGTACTAATAAAGTCACGTTCTTGTACTTGTTGTGCTGTTTTATAAAAACGATCTTTTTTTGATTTCAATCCTCCATGCCAGCGGTAGATTCTTTGTGTAATTTGATTCCACTTTTCTTCATTTCCACCAAAAGCATCAATTGGGGTACGCTGTCCTTTAAATTGATTTTCCTTTGAAAAACAAACCACTTTATTCATATAAGAGTTATCAAGCGACTGGCTGTAAGGAATAATATGATCAATATCAACTTCTGCACTAAACAGAGTAGAAAGGTTAATTTTATCGCCACTGTAGGCACACAATTCTTTCTGGTCTTTCCAGATACGATAACGAATTTTGTCATCACGGCTAGGATATTTTGATAAACCAAGATGTGCGCTTTTTTGGCGCATTAGCTGAAATTTTTCAGTGGCTTCATCATTCGCTTTTGTATTGTTTTTCTGACGCGCTTCATTATCCTTATAGCGCTTGGTATTCATTTCTAAATCACGCGCCATTTCAATACGAATAATATCTGGCTTGCCATATTCAGCGATTAAGGCATTAATCACTCTGCGTAATTCATGCAACGCTTTACTTACGATTGGGTTGGCTATTTCAGGTGGCATACCCAGTTTGTCAACAATCTCAGTTTCTTTGATTTCATAACCATAACCGGCACTTTGACGAGCATCTGAATAGATTTGACCTGCTTTAAGATAAGGTAATAAATTGCGAATGGCTTTTAATGAGAGGCTACTGTGACTGGGTTCAAATTCAAGTAAACATAAATCAATGACTGTTCGTAAGTCATATTTCCAGTGGTTTAACAGGCGTTTTTTAAGGACTGATTTTTTCTTAATGGTAAGTAAGTCTTCAACCAAACTGAGTTGATCTTGTTCTGGCATGTCATCCCATTGTGGATTTACATTCCATTTTAATAAAACATCGCGAATTTCACAGGCTGTTCGATTTCCTTTGAGCTTTTTATTGCCTTGTTCAAGGTTAAATTCTGCTTTTTTATCAAAACCTAGTGTTTTTCGTATTTGAGCAAACGTGACGACGGGTTTATATTCAAAAAGGTCTTTTAAATTTTGACGATCAGCTTCTGTAAGTTTTACAAATTTATCCTCTTGAGATTGAAAGTACTCAAGATTATTAATGTCTTGTAAGTAACGGAAACGCTGGCATTCTAATTTAGCAATTTGTGCGCGTTGTTTTGAAGGCTCTAAAGAACATTTTCCGATTCTATCGGACTTTAACTTTAACGGACGTTGATAAAAAATAATTTCTTCTATCTGTTCTTTAACTTCATCTGTTAAAACTGAATGATGATTTTTTTGTTCCTCCCAAATTAAATCAAGCTCTTCATGATACATTTGACGATCTGTACGCTTGTGTCCGCCATCTCTCGCCCTGTTTCTTTTGCAATCATGATGATCAAATTTAGATAAATACTCACCTAATGTACGGTAACCGCTATCTTCGATTGTTTGACGTAAAATTGCTATGTCTTGCTTAAACTCGCCTTCTTCACCGGCAGACTTATCATCACTATCATCAAGCTCATTGAGAATATCCAGTACATCAGGATCATCAATCATATCGCCTAATAAGGTTTTACGGTTACTAAGAAAGCCTCGGCGTTGTACTAAATGAAGAAGTGTTCTGCCTAGCTCATGGGGCGTAAGGGGTTTATCAAGCGCTTTAGCTCGTAACTGATAAGGGTCACCAAGCTCATTCAATAGTATTTCTGGTTGAGTATTTCCTTGTAACTCTTTGGGTAAAAAATTTAATAATACCAAATAGTTGAGCATTCTACTTTTGCGCCTTGCACGTCGTTGTATTACCCGCCTTGCCAAACGCGCATTACGACGTTTCATATTCTTTGGTGTTGGTGTTTTTTCTTCAACAGCTTTAGTGAAAATTCGACTGCCAAGATCAATAATACCACTTGGTTTACCATCTGTTTCTTCAAGTAATGCCCAGCCAATTGAATTGCTACCGAGATCAAGTCCTAATATTTTCTTGCCCATAGAATTATTTTTCCTTATACTAGAGTTATAGTGTAACCAACCAAGGTCTATTGATTTTTCTTTTCATACCAATGAAATTGTTATTTCGTAGGCAACGCTTTCAAGCGACCAAAACCCTCACATCGGGGGTTTTTTATTGTCTAAAAATTCATGCCATAACAATTATTTACCTTACCCTAAAAATAATTCGATTCCAATAATCAATAAAACTAATTTCTAATGTTGTCATATCAAAAAATCATTGAGATGAATGAAATTCAATAAATCTAGGGACACATTCTTAATTATGCTTTGTTTATCTTATTAATCGTCCCAAAAGTATTTTCATAGACTTAAAGTATAAATAGTTGCATG
>CAYTRF010000140.1:0-1919 GCA_964440065.1 uncultured Cocleimonas sp.
TTCAATCAAGTAACCCAATGCTGGCACGTTTTCTTGATTAGCACTCAAGCGCGCCGCACCAAAATGACCACGATCAGACACATGGATTTTTTTAATCGGACTCGTCTTTGCTAACAGCTTATCCCATAAACCCATGCCCTGAAAAATCCTGCTAGAACCATAGGATAAAGCAATCGCACGATCATCATAGGAAGGTTGCTCGGCTACGCCAAATTCAAAGGCATCAACCAAACCCACTTTGAGATTTAAGGGTATAAGCGCAACCGCCAAGCTTGCGCCCACCATGCCACCGCCTACAATTAATACATCGTAAATTTCGTTTGCATTTGAAGTCGTGCTTTTAGTGGTCTTTGTTTTCATATTTGCATCTTTAGGCTTTAATTAGGATGCCATTAATTGCTCGATATCGTCAATTTCTTTTATCAAAGCACCCGACAAAACCTCATTGCCATCTTCGGTAATCAAAATATCATCTTCAATACGTATGCCAATATTCCACCATTTTTCATCCACATCTTTACTTGGTGATACATAAATCCCGGGCTCTACGGTCAATGTCATTCCTGTTTCCAGCACCCGCCATTCATCATCTATTTTATATTTTCCCACATCGTGAACATCCAAACCCAACCAATGTCCTGTTTTATGCATATAAAAGGTGGTGTATTTGCTCTCGCTGATTAATTCTTCCAGATCGCCTTGAAGTAGACCCAGTTCTAATAAACCAGCCGTTATCACACGTACCGCCGCATTGTGTGGATCAATCCAGCGATTACCGGGTTTTGCCAATTCAATAGCAGCATATTGTGCATCTAATGTGATTTGATATAGCGCACGCTGTTCTTCAGTAAATTTACCATTGATAGGGAATGTACGGGTAATATCACTGGCATAGCCTTGGTTTTCTGCACCCGCATCAATCAGCAATAATTCATTATTTTTTAGTTCTGCATTGTTCTCAATGTAATGCAAAATACAGCCATTTTCACCACCACCGACGATGGTGGTATAAGCCGCTTCCATGCCTGCTTTTTTAAAGGCATAGCTATATTCTGCATCCACTTCGTATTCCATCATACTGGGTTTACAAGCTTGCATCGCACGTTCATGCGCGCCCACCGATACCTTAGCCGCATCACGCATTAATTGTTGTTCTTGAGGGGATTTAATCAGGCGCATTTCATGCAGAATGACATTTAATGAAATAAACTCGTGTGGTGCTTGAATGCCATTGCGAACTTTAGCACTGAGTGAATTCACCCATGAAATAACCTGCTTATCAAACTCATGATTACTGCCCACGCTGTAAAAAACCTTACTACGATTTTCCATTAGGCTGGGTAGAATTTCATCAATATCGCTAATAGGAAACGCATCATTAGCCAAGTACTCATCAACAGCACCTTCAATGCCAACCATGCGCCCTGTCCATTGTTCTTTCTTCGGGTCTTTCTCCCGACAAAATAAAATGTACTCGCTCTCTTCACGCCCTGGAACGAACGCGGCAACAGAGTCTGGCTCATTAAATCCCGTCAGATAAAGAAAATCACTGTCTTGGCGAAAAGCAAACTCAGCATCACTATTGCGGCTTTTGATTTTGGCAGAAGGGATGATTACAATGGCATCTTTGCCGATTGAATCCATTAATTTGGCTCGGCGTTGTGCAAATTCTTCTTTAGAGATGATATTCATAAATACGACCTTAGTGTATTAGCGTCGACTGCTTAATCGGCTGTAACTCTTCATTTATTAACAACACGCCCATGCGGATATATTCGCTAATTTCTGCCAACGCATCTTCTGATGCATCTTCATCGTCAAGATCAAAACTTCCTGCTATGCCGATTTCCTTAAAGTCAGCCAGTAACTCTTGGGTATCTGCGGGTAAATCCTTATGATCTTTCACGCCAGAGAGTGCC
>CAYTRF010000140.1:1974-4787 GCA_964440065.1 uncultured Cocleimonas sp.
CATCTAATGGCTCACTTTCATCAGGCAATAATAATTCAAATACTAAATTCGAATCTTGCAGCTGAATTTTAATTTTCTCAAATAAATCACCACACATTTTTATGGCAGCAGTCTGGGTAGCATTGCTACCGTCAATCTCGCCAAACACTAATTGCACCCAGGTAATTTTATCAGCGGTGGTATTCACGGCTAACATGCCACATGCTATGGCTTGCACCTCGCTAGCACCGTAATCTGCTTCTGCTCTAAAGAGAGCACATTCTAAATCGAAAAATTCTGTTGTTTTAGTCATATCGTGAGTTTAGCGTAGTTGTGATACTTGAAGGAAGCTATAGATAACGAAATACCTACCTTGATTAAAGTGTCTTTTTATCAACCATTACTACATCTCGTTACACGAGACTCTGCATACTTTTTGGCTCTTTGGTGAGCCTAAAAAAGCAACACCCCCCCACTTTTTGATGTTTTTTTTGAAAAAATAAATTAAGTCAAAAACCCCTTAATGATATTTTTCAACTTCCTTAGTCGACGAGTTCCCCAAAAGACTTGGTTACTCTGCTTGCCACCTTGCGCATCAATTTTCTTTTTTATCTGAGCAACGATAACTTCTGGCGTAGTAAAATTACCTGTCTGCCAATTAATGTAAAGTGGGTAGTCAATCAAGGTAGCTGCAACCAATTCATTTAATTTCAGTTTTCGAGTTCGCCTTTCAATGGGATGATAATCCTCTGTTAAACCCCAACTGGAATAAAAGGGCTGACCATAACAAACCACTTTTAAATCCCTCATTAAACCTTCAAAACCCACTAATGACGTCATGGTATGCACTTCATCGACAATCGCTAAACAGTCGGTAATGCTGGCATCGTAGAGTACCAAATCACAATATTCATCTAGCACTGACTGACTGACTTTTCCTTTGCGATTGCCGCTAACGACATCGGGATGGGGTTTATAAATCAGATAGGCATTGGCTTGTTTGTCTCTTACCGCTTTAATTAAAGCACTATTCGTATTGATATCCACACAGCCTTTTTTGATAGAGGCATCATCCTCAACCTGACCTGGGACTAAAATGATTTTTTGCCCTTGCTTAGCTTTGATTGCATTCTTATCAAACGCTGAGCCTAAATTATATTTGCTTAATTCATTATCCAGTAAAGATTGCTTAAGAGCATCTGCACGGCTTACTTCGTCAGCAGAAAATTCTTTATTTTGAAGGGTTTTTTCTAAATCACTCGGTACTGTTGGATCATAATAAATCCCTGTTTTATCCAAAACTAAAGATGCTGGCGCTGTTAAGTCTGTACCTAAGCCTGTCGAGCGGATAAAGCCATCTTCAACATACCAAGGCACACCCCCCCACTTTTCGATGATTTTTTCTACTTCTATTTGATTTTTGCTTGCCCACGTTACCAGTTGAGAGTTTGAATTAAAGCCTTTTTTGGTGGCATCAGATATGGATGAAACGAATAATAAATCATTCTTTTTTCCTAGAAAGGATTGAATATAGCCTCGCTTCCAATGAGTAAAACTAATACAAGAAAGTGCTCGCCTAATTTGATTCTTATTTTGTAACTCGAAATAACTCAATACATCTTCCAAGCTACATCGTAATTGTGTATCAGGATGAATGTACTTCGTATAGTCAATGTAAGCTGCTTCAAACAAAGCCTTCACCGTTCTTTTTTTATTACGTCGCCCCCATACCGCTAAATTTTTATCTGCCCTATCATCAGTTAAACCCCAGCCTGCGTAAAAAGGCACACCAAAACAGACCACCTCTTTTTTTAACATCAGAGCTTCAAAGCCCATTTGTGACGTAACGACATAGACCTTATCTATTTTTTTCAATAAAGAAATGGGATTGATGTTCTTTGAAATGACCCTAATGTTGGCGGGTATCTTAGAAAGGTTGATGCCACCTTTTTTCTTACCCGCTATTACATCAGGATGGGTTTTAATTATGATATTTGCTTTCGGGTTCTCAGTTATGGCTGCCTGCAACATATCATCAAATGTTTGTTTGTTGGCATACCCATACTCAAGCGACATATCACCTGCTGTTTGATCTATCACTAGAATATTATCGCTCGATGTAAAACTTGGTTTCTCTAAAAAATAAGCACCATTATTATACTTTGAGATATTACTATTGATGATTTTAGAAATAGCATCCTCTACCCTATTATTTTCTGATGATTCACTATAGTTTAAGATAATATCTTCTAAATCAGAAGCTTGTGTAGCATCATAATAAATTCCCTTGCCATCTTTTACTAATGAGCAACTCTTATCTCCCAGTACACCTTGCCCCATTGAATGGATGAAACCATCTTCTAAGCAATAATAATCTAAGGCATTCTTCTTAGCATATTCTCTCGCTTTTTCTGTATTCTTTTTTCGCCCCCAACCCACCACATAATCAATAGTTTTATGATCACTTGGCGCTAACGACATCTGATCAATACTCAGCAACTTCTTTAAAGCGCTATTCTTAAGAATACCTTTTGAAAATACCGCTATATGACTACCCGTATTCATCGTTTACTTTTACTGGAGTAACGGCTTGTTAGCATGATGCGAATGAAAACGCCGAATCGATAAAGGAGATTATCTTTTAAAAAACCGTTTTTCAAAATAAAAAGATAATGAGGAAGACGCTGTCCTTTAAACAATAAATAGTCATGGAACTGGCTTAATAGTTTTCTATCACCTTCTTGCATCTTATAATTTTCAAGTAAGTTTCTTACTACAAGTTCCCTATTATCTTCCATGAAAGGCAAATGAAAATCCCTTTTCTTCACATTTTT
>CAYTRF010000141.1:0-4778 GCA_964440065.1 uncultured Cocleimonas sp.
GGCCAGATCGTCGCATGGTGGTGCTTTTCCAACCACATCGCTATACGCGTACCCGTGATTTGTTTGAAGATTTTGCACAAGTTTTATCAGAGCCTGATGTGTTGGTGTTAATGGATGTTTACGCGGCTAGTGAGGAGCCGATTGCGGGAGCCGATGGTCGTTCCTTATCTCGAGCGATTCGTAATCGTGGCAATGTTGATCCTGTTTTTGTTGCCGATCAGGCAGATATTGTGGAAGTATTACAAAACCAATTACAAGATGGGGATGTGTTATTGACGTTAGGCGCAGGCAGTGTCGGTACTATATCTGCAGCTTTACCTGCGCAACTATCAAGAGGATCACTGCTGTAATGAACGCAACTCTTACACCTACTACAACTTTAGACAATGATTTCGGAAAAGTCGCCGTTGTGATGGGAGGCTGGGCTGCAGAAAGAGAAGTATCATTAAAAAGTGGCGAAGCAGTCTTACAAGGGCTGTTAGATGGTGGAATTGACGCACATAAAGTTGATGCAGACCAAAACATCCTAAATGTGTTAAGTGATGAAAAATTTGATCGAGTTTTTAATATTCTTCACGGACGTGGCGGTGAAGATGGTGAGCTGCAAGGTGCCTTAGAAATATTACAAATACCTTATACAGGTTGCGGAGTGATGGCCTCAGCAATCAGTATGGATAAGCTAATGACCAAGCGAATTTGGACAGGAGCAGGATTGCCTACACCAGCCTTTGAGATGCTGAATGCTGATACAGATTTTAAAGCAATAGAAGAAATATTAGGGCTGCCCGTAATAGTAAAACCTGCTCAAGAAGGTTCTAGTATTGGTATGACGAAGGTAACTAAAGCAGATCAGTTAGAAGTAGCTTATAAAAAAGCGGCTGAATATGATGATGTGGTTTTTGCCGAGCAATGGGTAACGGGTAAGGAGTTTACTATTGCTATTTTAGGTGATGAAGTATTACCGCCTATACGTTTACAAGCGCAATCTGATTTTTATGACTATGATGCTAAATATGTTTCAGGAGATACACAATACCATTGCCCTTGTGGTTTAGATGATGAAGCTGAAAGTCGTTTGAAATCTTTATCTAAAGCCGCATTTGATGTTCTTAAAGGAAAGGGTTGGGGTCGCGTTGATGTGATGCAAGATAATGTAGGTACCTTTTGGTTAATTGAAGTTAATACAGTGCCAGGCATGACAGATCATTCTTTAATGCCAATGGCAGCTAAAGCACACGGGCTTAGTTTTTCAGATTTAACGGTAGCGATCCTAAATACAACTATGCAAGCAGGAGTTGAGGCATGAGTCGTCAAACAACTAAACGACACAACCGACAGCAGGCAACAAGACGTAAGCCAGCTCGATCTCCTTTGATGTTGAGTGACTTTTCAAGCTACCTCAATCTAGCTTGGGGGAAAGTAGTCCTATCAATACTTGGGGTGGCGTTTGTTGTTACGCTTATATCAAGCTATTTGTGGATACAAAACCCAGAAAATTTAACCATCACTTCAGTTGAAGTAATGGGTGATTTAAAAGTATTAGATAAAAAGTTTTTGCAGCCAGTTATTGAGCCTTATACAACAACAAATCTGTATTTATTGGATACCGAAAAGCTAGAAGACGTCATTGAGAACAACCCTTGGGTTCACTCAGCTTCGATGACAAAGGTGTGGCCCGATAAATTAATTGTCAGAATATTTGAACAAAAGCCAGTGGCATATTGGGGCAAAGAAGCGATGCTAGCTGAAAATGGTGAAATAATTAAATCCAGCTTAAATAAAATGGGCAAGCAAAACTTGAACGACCTACCAACGCTGTACAGTCCCGGTGTGAATAACAGCGAGAAGGGGAGAAATATGGCAACAGGTTTTCTGAAAATTAAAAAATGGATGGGTGATTTCCCAATAAAAATGGTTGAGTTTAAAGAAGATACTAGAGGGTCATGGCAGATAAAGCTGGAAAATGGCGTGGTCTTGAAAGTAGGAAGAGATAATCAAAAGAAACGTTTTAGACGATTCTTGGTAGGTTATCAGCAAAGTTTAGTGAATGTTATCGATAAAATCAGTGTCGTCGATTTACGCTACACCAATGGTTTTTCGGTTAAATGGAAAAAAGGACTGTCGGCCGACAGCGTCTTCAAAGGATAAGAGAAAAAGGGTAGGGGATTTAATTATGGGCAAGCCACTTAAAGAAATAACCATGTCAGTAGGCAACGAAGGAAAAATGGTCGTTGCGTTGGATATTGGAACATCAAAGATTATCGCCTTAATTGGTGAAGTAAACGACGAAGGTGGAATTGAAATCATCGGCATTGGTAAGCATCCATCACGAGGCATGAAAAAAGGTGTGGTGGTTAATATTGATTCAACTATTGAAGCAATACAACGTGCCGTTGAAGAAGCCGAATTGATGGCAGGCGTTAATATTAACTCTGCTTACGCTGGAATTGCCGGCAGTCACATCCAAAGCCTTAATTCTCATGGCATTGTGGCCATTAAAGACAAAGAAGTCACTGAAAGTGATTTGGATCGCGTGATGGATGCGGCTAGAGCTGTTGCTATTCCTGCGGATCAAAGAATTCTGCATGTGCTGCCACAAGATTATGTCATTGATCAACAAGAAGGAATCCGTGAGCCTATTGGCATGGCAGGTGTACGCCTTGAAGCACGGGTGCACTTGGTTACTGGCGCACAAAGTGCTGCTCAAAATATTATTAAATGTGTGGATCGTTGCGGTCTAGATGTTGACGATATTATTTTAGAGCAAGTGGCTTCTAGTTATGCAGTTCTTGAAGAAGATGAAAAAGAGTTGGGCGTTTGTATGGTTGATATTGGTGGTGGTACCAGTGATATTGCGATCTTTTTAAACGGTGCCATTCAACACACGGCGGTTATTCCCATTGCGGGCGATCAAGTCACCAACGATATTGCTGTTGCCGTTAGAACCACCATGCAGTTTGCCGAAGAGTTAAAAATTAAATACGGTCACACCCTAAGAAAACTGGTGACGGACGATGAAATCATTGAAGTGCCAGGAATTGGTGAGCGAGCAGCACGTGGCTTATCAATTCAAACACTAGCCTCCGTTATTGAACCACGTTATGAAGAGTTGTTTTCACTGATTCAAGCAGAGCTACGTCGTAGTGGTTTTGAAGAGTTAGTGGGTGCAGGCATCGTGTTAACAGGTGGATCATCAAAAATTCGTGGAGCAGTGGCGTTAGCCGAAGAAATTTTCCACATGCCAGTACGAATCGGTTCACCCATTAATATTGGTGGTTTAAAAGGTGAAGTTGATGATCCGATACATGCCACAGGGGTTGGTTTATTGCACTTTGGCGCGGCACAAAATGAATTATCAGGTGGGAGTAATTTCTCTCATGTTACGCAGGAAAACCTGTGGGATAAAATGAAAACTTGGTTTGGTAGTAATCTTTAAGTAGTAGAAAGAAAAAAGAATGTTTTAGAAGGAAGCATTTTCTAGAAAAGTAATTATTTTTTATAAATCACATCGAAATGTAAATTAAAGGGAGTTAGGGCTATGTTTGAATTAATGGATACGGAAGCGCAAAACGCGAGCATCAAAGTAATAGGTGTTGGTGGTGGCGGTGGAAACGCAGTACAAAATATGGTTGACGCTGGAGTGGAAGGCGTTGAATTTATCTGTGCAAATACAGACTCACAGGCATTGGATGGATCAGGCGTTAAATCATTGATCCAGTTAGGCAATACATTAACAAAAGGATTAGGTGCAGGGGCGAATCCAGAGGTTGGGCGCGAAGCAGCATTAGAAGATCGTGAGCGTATCAAAGAACTTATCAGCGGAACAGATATGTTATTTATTACCGCAGGAATGGGTGGTGGAACAGGTACAGGAGCTGCGCCAGTCGTTGCTGAAATGGCGAAAGAATTGGGTGTTTTGACGGTAGCTGTTGTTACTAAACCGTTCCCATTTGAAGGGCCAAAGCGTATGAAAGCGGCAGAGGAGGGAATCGCAGAATTATCAAAATATGTTGATTCTATTATCACTATTCCAAATGCAAAACTGCTAACGGCCCTTGGCAAAAACACGACATTATTGGATGCTTTTAAAGCAGCTAACGATGTTCTTCTAGGTGCAGTTCAAGGTATTGCTGATTTAATTACTCGCCCAGGTTTGATCAATGTTGATTTCGCGGATGTTCGCACGGTAATGAGCGAAATGGGTATGTCAATGATGGGTACTGGCGTAGCAAGTGGTGATGAACGCGCCACTAAAGCAGCAAAGGCAGCAATCTCAAGCCCATTATTAGATGATATTAATTTACAAGGCGCTAAAGGTATCTTAGTAAACATCACCGCTGGATTGGATATGGGTATCCATGAATTTGAAGAAGTCGGTGCAGCAGTACGTGAATTTGCCGATGATGATGCAACGGTAGTTGTAGGTACAGTGATTGATCCTGAAATGAGTGACGAAATTCGTGTAACCCTAGTGGCTACAGGTTTGGATAAGCAAGCATCAGAAATTAAAGCAGTTCCAACACCTCAGCAAACAAACAGCACACTACAACCTGTTGAAATTGAGCAGCCACGTATGGTAGCAGGTGGTGGATTTACTCAGCCGACTTACGATACAAAACCGCAGACAGCTACGGATAATAACTATCTTGATATACCTGCTTTCTTAAGAAACCAAGCTGATTAATACTTAGCATCAATGTTATTGGATTAATCGAAACCTAATATTAGTGCAATCTAAGCATTAATGTTTTGGGGTGTTATTTTAAAAGGAACGAATT
>CAYTRF010000142.1:0-2328 GCA_964440065.1 uncultured Cocleimonas sp.
TTGAGGTTCTTAGTGATAATTATCTTATGGAAGGTACGTCACAAAGACACTATCTACAAAACTTTAGAGAAAATTACCCTGTTACGTTTCATGGTGTTGGTTTATCAATTGGGTCAACAGAACCCTTAAATAGGGATTTTTTAAAGCGCTTAAAGACGTTAAAAGAGGAAATACAACCCGCATGGATTTCCGACCACCTCTGCTGGACATCTGCCCACGGTGTGGTCACTCACGATTTAATCCCCCTCCCCTACACAGACACCGTCGTTAAACACATTGTTGATCGAATTTTACAAGTCCAAGATTTTCTTGGCGAGCAATTAGTGATTGAGAATGTTTCCAGTTATTTACAATTTAAAGACACTGAAATGACCGAGTGGGACTTTATCAATGAAGTTACTCGTCAAAGCGACTGCCGTTTACTTTTAGATGTTAATAATATTTATGTTAGCTCTCAAAACCACCAATTCAAAGCTGAAGATTATCTTTATGCGATGCCAGCAGAGCGTGTTGCTGAAATTCATTTAGCAGGTTATGAAGATCGTGGTACACATTTATTAGATACCCATAGTCGCCCCGTTACGGAACCTGTTTGGGAATTGTTTGAGAAGGCCATACATCATGTCGGTGATGTGCCTGTGTTAATCGAATGGGATAATGACATTCCATCGCTAGATCGTGTTATTCAAGAATCACACACAGCGCATGCTATTCAGCAAAAAGCATTACCCCTTTGCGCCTAGATGATAGCTGCTTGATACCATGAATTTAGACACCATCCAAAAAGACTTTATAGAAGCCATATTCGGTGGCGATAATAGTAACGCCATTAGCCACGTAATTGGCGATGACAGGCTAGACGCAGCACAACGCTTTGGCATTTACCGTGGTAGCGTTCATGGCATTTTGACCCAAGCCATGGGGATAACCTTTCCTGTGTGTAAAGCCTTAGTGGGTGATAAGTTTTTTGATCAAATGTGTAAGCATTTTATTGATCAATATCCCCCCAATACCTCGTTTTTCGCTGAGTATGGCGATAGATTCTCTGATTTTACGCAAACTTTCGAACATACCCAGAGTATTTCCTACTTCCATGATGTATCCCGATTAGAGTGGGCAAGACATGATATATGGCATCAGCAAGACTCCATCGCAACTGACTTTTCTTTATTAAGTGAACTGAGCGAAGAAGAGCAAAGCAACGTTGTCTTCCAAACACCAAAAACACTGCGTCTAATTAAATCGAATTACCGTATAGACGACGTATGGTTTGCACATCAAGATGATGCATCGTCTGAATCACTTGAGGACATTGACTTAAATAAAGCGGTTAAGTTATTTATTTATAAGAATGATGGTATTATCAAAATCAGCATTATGAATGAGACCGATGAAGATAGTCATTTTTGGGACTTCATCTTTGCAATATCAAAACAAAAAAATCTTGAAAGCTTAGCGGAAGAGTTTGGAGAATCATTACCGGTACTTTTAAATCAAGCTATTCAGGGTGGTTGGATTAAAACATTTACACATAAAAGCACTTAAAAGGAGAAGAAAGGATGAGGAAGTTTTTTGCAGGATTTTTAATAGCACACTGTGCACCATTAGATTTGGTATTAAAGCCCATAGTATTGTTTGCCTTCAGGTTTTATACGGCATGGATATTTCTTAAGTCGGGTTTATCAAAGGTAGACTCTAATTATCAAGTCACATCATCAACGATAGACCTGTTTAAATATGAATATCAGGTGCCCTTCTTTCCACCTGAATTTGCTGCCTATCTTGCCACTTATGCAGAATTAATATTACCTATTCTCTTAATTTTAGGCATCTTATCCCGCCCTGTTGCACTAGGTCTCTTTATTCTTAATTTTATCGCAGCCATTTCATACCCTGATATGAGTATTGCGGGTCATTTATATCATGTAATTTGGGGCTTAATGCTTCTCGTTGTATTTGCATTCGGACCTGGAAAATTCTCCATTGATAAATGGATAAGCAACAAGCTCTATGGAAAAGATGGGAATTTCTTAAAATCCATCATACCGCTTGCGATACTTGCGGCTATTGGGTATTTCCTCGCTACTAAATTCCTTTAGTTTCTAGGTTCTCAAAACACAAAGAAAGCGACCTTTAGGTCGCTTTTTTTGTGTCAAAAAGGTTAGGAAGTGTGGTTGCTAGGCGGCCTTACCATTTATCCTGAGCGTAGTCGAAGGGAAGCACACCCCCCCACTTTTCCTTGTTTTTTTCGCCCTTCGGGTAGTCGTCGCTATTGCTCCAACTTTATTCTCGTTTCACTCGGTTCCTTGTTTTTTTATAGACTAACCA
>CAYTRF010000142.1:2338-4758 GCA_964440065.1 uncultured Cocleimonas sp.
CTTGAACCATTTACTGAGAAAGGACGTAAGCGCGGTGAATTTTGGTGGGAGCTACGGTCTGTGTCCTGAGGGGCAGGAGTCAAAGCTATTTAAACAAAACTTTTTTATCAAACTTAAGCACCGCATTAGCATGAGCCTTTTCAATCAAGGGATAGATTTCTTTAAAGCGATCAACCGATGGCGAAAGAATACAAACCCATGACATCCATGCATAAATCGGATGAGGCATTAAAACCTCTGTCTCGGTAAAGTCATGCCCCGTATTCACAATACCACCCTTCTCTGGGCGCTTTGGTTTCTCACCAAATAATGTGATGTAAGTATCTTTAGGCACACCGATACTCACTCGAAAGACATTGTCACGCGATAAGTTTGAGGATTTATCATTATCTCCATCGTTTTCTTTAATGGTACAAAAATACACACCATTAGGGAGTACATTTCCTGGATTGTAAAATAATGACGTTTCACCCCAGCTGCTTTTGGGATTTACGCCTTCAAGGTTTTCTGTGATTGTTTTTATAATTTCATTTGGCGTCATTATTAATTTCTTGAGCGGTGATATGTTCTAGTTCAAGTAAACCATCTCCCTCCAACTTATAAGCTTTACCAAAGCCTTGTACATATTGCCCCTTATAAGGAGTTAATCGAAATAAGATAAAATCCGACAACGTTCTTAACAGCTCTACCATATTGCCAAATCTTTTTTCTAAGGCATCAAGCATCAGCTCATAGTCGCTATTTTTTGATGTAATAATCTCAACGGCACATTGAAAAGTAATGCGTTGTCGGGCAAATATCTGTTTGCTATTACTTTCATCTTCAATAAGCAGAATACTCGCTTCAGGGTTTTTAATTAAATCGTGGGTATGGCTAGCAAGCTGACTTACAAAGATATAGAAATTACCCGCATCATCTTGAACAAAAGGACTGTAACTTGCATTGGGTTTTCCTTTAGACGTAATAGTGCTGAGCTGTAGTGTTTTTACGGTTTTTTTAAAACTTACAAACGCTGATTTGGGGGTGCTTTTCATAAATTACGAAACAGGTCGTGTCACAATATTTGCACGAATCGCATTAGAGAAGTCCTTGGCATCTTCAGACTCTCGTGCAAGCTCACTAATATCGAAATGCTCTCGTGCTTCCGCATAGGATAAATGAGTGTCTATCATATTTAAATCATAGGCTATCTTGTCGATATTCTCTGGGAAAAGATAACGAATATCCCAAAACGGAATGGATTTATCAGAAAACTTTCGGCTGTGCATAATGATATTAGTTGTACAATTATTCCAAATGGTATTGTAAAACTCAGGTTCTTTTCCTAATTTATCCGCACGTTTTAACATATCAAGAAACACGGCTTGAAGACGTTCTTTTTCAGTTTGAATTGGAAATAACCGTACCGTGGCTTTGATCACATTAGTACGTACTTTAATAACATCACTCTCATCGGCAATCACATACATCATTTCAAATTGATTAAAAAAACCTTTAACAGCGCTAAATTTTTGTGATTTTTTGCGTCTTACTTCTATTGAAATAGCTAGAAACGTGCCATCTTTTAAGCCAAAAGAAACGAAAGTATGTGCCACACCAAAAGGGCCAAAGGGCGATATCACTAACCACGCTGATTCAACATCACGTAAATCTATGCTTCTATCGTAAAACTGCAGATCAAAATCCTTGGTGGTACGGTATTCAATGTCACGAATATTATTTATACGGATTTTATTACACTCTTCACCCTCGAAGAAATGTATTGAAGGCATAATTGCTTGATCAGGTGACCAATTACTCACTAAGGATGGGTTTGTGCATTTGTAAAAAATAAGCAGAGCTAGCACTGCTACTACTAGCAAAAATATAACAATGATTATTCCTGTCGTTATCAATACTCTATTCTCTTCTGTTTAATTAAAAATCAGCATTGATCCTGCAAATATCCTTGAAAACAATTACTAGAATTTATGAAAAGCTCGATCTTTTAAGGATTAAATCGTTTTATTAGAGAAGTCGTCTAATCAGTTATCCCGAGAAATAAACTTGCCAGTACCCGTATGCACTTTAATCATTTCACCTGTTTCAAGATACTCAGGAACTTGTACGGTAATACCCGTAGACAAAATAGCAGGCTTATCACGATTCGTCGCACTTGCACCTTTCAAACGCGGCGCAGTTTCAGTCACCTCTAGTGTCACGGTCGAAGGCAATTCAATACCAATAATATTATCTTCTAATAATAAAGCAGTGATTTCTTCCATACCATCCACGATATAGCCGATTTGGTCACCCAAATCTTCTTTACTCAAGCTATGTTGAGAGTAATCTTCTGTTGCCATAAAAACGTAGTCATCCCCATCCAGATACGAGTAGGACACCTTGATGCGCTGACAATCGGCCTCTTTTAGCATCTCTTC
>CAYTRF010000143.1:0-4749 GCA_964440065.1 uncultured Cocleimonas sp.
CGATGATGTTATTGATTATCTTATTACTATTATATCTTACTTTTCGTGATATGACGGCGGCTTTAATAATTATGCTATCACTACCTTTTGCCTTAATAGGAGGTATTTGGTTTATCCATCTCTTAGACTTTAATTTTTCGGTTGCGGTCGCTGTTGGTTTTATAGCCTTGGGAGGTGTCGCCGCCGAATTTGGCGTCATCATGTTAATTTATTTAAATAATGCCATAGATAAAAGAAGAAGGGATAAGCAGTTGCAGTCTGTAGTTGATATTAAAGAAAGTATTATGGAAGGCGCGGTGATGCGGGTTAGACCAAAAGCCATGACAGTGGCAGTGATAATTGCAGGTTTAATACCTATTATGATTGGTACGGGTACAGGTTCGGATGTGATGAAACGCATCGCGGCACCCATGATTGGCGGGATGATAACCGCACCGTTGCTTTCTTTGTTGGTGTTACCTGCTATTTATTTGATTTGGCAGAAGCGTAAATTGAAAAAAGAAGCCGCGATTGACGTGAAGGAGCAGAAAGCATGATGTTATTTAAAATAACGATAAAAAGCACACCCCCCCACTTTTCCTCATTTTTTTCTCCCTATGGGTCATCGTCGTTATCGCTCCAGCATTATCTCGCTCCGCTCAGTTCCTTGTTTTTTTGTAAGCTTTTGGTGGGAGTTATACTCAGCATTAGCCCTGCTCTATATGCTGCGCCAGTGAACTTAGAGCAACTCATAAAAATAGCCGTTGATAACAATCCTGACCTAAAATCCCGAAAACTAACATGGCAAAGTTTGATCCATCAGTACCCACAAGCGACAGCATTTGATGATCCCAAATTAAGTTATACCGAAGCGATTAACCCAATAGAAACGCGTCTTGGGCCGCAAGATCGTATTATCGCGCTTAATCAAAAACTTCCCTTTAGAGGCAAGCGCGCTTTAAAAGGCAAGTTGGTAAAGAAGGATATAGAAATCGCTAAAGTCGGCTACGATAAAGCCAGTCGGGATCTGGTGGTGTCACTAAAAAAATCCTATTATGAATTGGTTTATTTAGAGAATGCAATCAAACTCAGCTTGCAGAATAAAAACGTATTAGAAAAAATCACTCATATTGCTACCACCGATTATGCCAGCAGCGCTAGCACATTAAATGATGTTGCTAAAGCTCAAAGCCAATACGCGCAAGTCTCATACGATGTGCAACTTTTAGAAGAGTTACAATCTACCGAAGTAACACAAATTAATAGCTTGCTTAATCGTGATCCCGAACAGCAATTTGAAGTAAATACGGCGACGCGAAATCCGCCAAAGTTTGCGCAACCGATTAAGCGTTTATATCAATGGGCAGAGTCCAATGAAGAGATTAGCATCGCTGATTTAAAAATTCAAAAGAGCAAAGTAAAAATGGACTTAGCTGATTACACCAGCCTACCTGATTTTAATGTGGGTGCGCGGTATTCTCAGATAGGTTCAAGGGATATTGATAATTTAAGTCGTAATGGACGAGACGGTTTTGCTATTAGCATTGGTTTGAATATCCCGCTTAATAAAGCCAAAAATAATGCGATAAAAGAACAGGCAAGATTGAATCAATTAAAGCAAATAGAGGATAAAAAAGCACTTAAAAATAGTCTGAATAGACGAGTGAAAAGTGTTTATTTCAAACTCAATAATGCTTATCGTCTAACGACACTATATAGCAAGAATTTGATTCCTCAAGCTAACCAAGCCATGCGGATTGCCGAGCTTCAATATAGAGAAAACAAAGGGAGTATCGCGCAATATTTAGAAACACAATCAACGTGGCTGAATTTTCAATTAGCCTATCAACGTGCGGTTGCTGATTATTGGATGAGCCATTCCGACATGGAAAAACTAACAGGGAGAAAGCTATGAGCGCAGCTATGCAAAAAATTTCCTTACTAGTTTTATTAGCTTTGCTAACCTCATGTAGTAATACCAATACGCTTGAACACTTACAAAGTGAATATGATAATCATAAATATTCACGTTATGTGGTTGATAATTTAAAAGCTCAGCCTGTTGTGGCAAAAAAACAGAAAACCCTTGATAATAAAAGTACAGTTCTCGTTAAACGCCAACTTGAGAGTAGAAAAAAACAAGCCGCAGGACGATTAAATGGTGCAATAAATCAGAATGGTTTATACCAACCATCACAAGCTTTACTGCAGTCAATCGCTCGTTTATCGACTCAAAAAAAATTGGAGCACTGGTTAAAAAATCATTCAAGTTTAGATACGGTATTGACAATTGCGCTTAGCAATAACTTGGATATTTTAAGCGCTAAAGAGCAAGCAAAAGCGTCATTGGCAAAGTATGATCAAGTCACTTATTTGGATGATATGTTGGCGCAATACGCTGCCTTTACAAAAGATATTACACTTACGGGAAGTACTCAAAAGCATAAAAAATCAGTGAGCGCAGGTTTTCCCTTTCCGGGCTTAACAACTTTAAAATCATCTATAATTGACCAAACGGTTGAATCATCACGACTTGTTGTTAAGCAAACTTCCCAAGATGTCATTACCAATGCACGAGTCGCTTATTATCAACTGCAATTCGTGCAGCAAGAGATTTCTATCATTATAGAAAATAAGAAATTATTGAAGTCGCTTAAAGAGGAATTAAAAGGCAATTACATCACTAACTCTGCGGAGCTAAGCAATATCTTACAAGTAGATATTGAGATTGCTAATAACGATAATTTGCTGTTAGTTGCTAAAGATAGAAGACGAGCAACTCAAGCTCGCCTTAATGCTTTGCTTAATATATCGTCAAGCTTCTCGCTAGGAAAATTGGATAAATTTATACCCACAGAGTTCACTGGAGATACTGAAAAACTCATCAATAAGGGCAAAGAGAAGCGTATTGAAGTTACTCGTTTGCGTAGTGATCTTGAGAAAATGAAACGGGTTATTCAGCTTTCTGAAAAACGTTTTTATCCAGATTTTGATGCAGGGTTTAGTCGCTTTCAAAAGGGTAAATTTACCACCAAACCAAAAATAAAAAAGAATAACTTCTTTGCGAAAAATGATGCTTATTTGACGGAGACACGCGCAAAAGTAAAAGCATTACAATCAAAAATACGCGCTTTACAAAATAGAACTGCTGGTGAAATACAACAAGCAATCTCAAATTATCAAAGTCAAAAAAGAACCTATGATCTTTATCGCAATAAGGTTTTACCTAAAGCTAAGACCACTTTGACGGTGGCAAAAAACCTGTTTGAAACGGGAGAGGCTAGTTTTATAGAGATTATTGAAGAGCAAGAAATGATCCTTAATTATCGTCTAAAAGCAATTAAAGGAATTGAAGGAATCAATATAAACAAAGCTAAACTTGCCCGATTTATTGGTAGCGTTTTATAAGCAAGGGGATTAATACACAGATAGTTCACTAAATGGAATGAACTCAATCATATCATGCTCTTTAATCTTCGCACCTGCTGGAATAACCGCTAGGCCGTTTGCCCAGCTGGTTGATGTAAGTACGCCCGAACCCTGATGTGGGTACAAATGAATCACGCCATTATCCGCGCGCGCTCTTAGATATTCATGTCGATTACCTTTCTTAGTCAATTCAAATGACGCTGGCACCATGAAGCTATTTGCTTTTGTATTATTAGCACCTTGCTTTTTTAAAATAAAAGGACGCGTAAACAGGATAAAAAGTAAAAAGCAAGTAAAAAGGGGTCAGAAGTAAAAAGCAAGAAGTAAATAAAAAGGGGTCAGTACCCTTTAGGTGATAAATCTGTACCTGAAAACTTTGCAATAGCCAGAGCATAGATGATTAGCATACAACTCCCAGACGTTTATTTTCCCCAGCATAAAATGACCGGAGCTTTGCATAAATTCTAGTATCGTTTTTAAACAACAAAAAACGAGCTATCATTCAAAGTGAGGGGGAGTGCTTTTAAACTCTTAGAATCCGCTGATCAGGCGCAGATTGCATCATTAAGTAGAGATGATATTCTAGGTGATATGCAGGTATCGCTGAGTGTTCTGGGTTGAAAAAATCGTGTTTAGAATATTCAAGAACAAGGCGATGATTTTTTGGAATAACCGCGTTATTTCAGAAATTTAGCAACGAAGTTATTGGAGATTATAAGCATTATTTTTCAAGTCGCGAACATTCAACGATGCCCCAATGCAGGTGGATTAGGATACTACGCACAATTGTTAAGCTTAAGTTACATATCAGGTTTAAAAGCAGGGGGCTATTACCAGCTCGCGGCGGGTTATGGCACGATTGGCTACGAGCCAGAGGTGAATACCTCTTTCGGAACACCAACCTCAATCCGCACAGGCGGTGTGGCGTTTGATATACCGCTTATTTATGTCACCGCAGATAAAGATGGCGATGCGGAGAAGAAAAGGCAGTTTACCCTGCAAGTGGGGACTTTAAGCTCGGCATTAGAACATATTACCCCAGAACAAATGTTTGCACCGACTGATCCGACCCAGCCACAACCTGATGCTATCTCAGCCGTAAAAGCCCTGCAAAAAGCCAGCGCAGCAGGGCAGAAGATTTACCAGATTAATCAGGCGAATATGAACCAAGTTTTACCACTTTTAAACCATGATTCAGCTACGCGAGATGAAATTATTAGTGCTTTGAGTGCGGGTAAGGATGTGACTACGCATACGGATGCGGTGAGTATTCCTGGAGGGTGGTCTGGGTTTGGGTATATTATTACTGATCCTGTGGATGGGAGTGGGGCTTATAAGATT
>CAYTRF010000144.1:0-4730 GCA_964440065.1 uncultured Cocleimonas sp.
CATTCACCCCAACCGCCATAAAGGGGATTTCTAGGGTAGAGTTTTCAGGAAGAATTGAGCCACTGCCAACAAATTTGACCTGCGGTTTATTTTCACCAAAGGTGATTTCCCGCTCAATTTTCTCAGATAGAACTTTACTGGTATTTGATCGAATACCTTCATTGAAACGAACTGTAAACTTACCACTAATGTTTTTATTAGGATAAATATTAATAGTGTTCTGATTAATTCGCACGGTGTATTTATTTTTAGCAAGCTCCACCAAGCCCTTTAGATTTTGTTGTTTATCCAGCACATCTGAAAAACGCGCTTCAATGTAAGGGCTGCTCCCCACACTCTCTACAACATTTAAATCCATTAACTTAAAATCATTAATGGTTGGAACAGGCACCTCTAGGTTCCCTTGTGATTTGATATTGATCGCTTCACCATTCCAGCTTAAGCGTACATCGGTCGCAAAAGATTCTTTGATAATATTGCCAATGCTAAAGGTGTGCTGTCTCCCATTGCGACTATGCATCCAATCAACTGATAAGGATTTGCCTTGATAGCTCGCCTTTAAAACTTTCTTAACCGCCGCTCCATCAACTCGATCCGATACCAGTAATTGTCCCATTAGAAGCATGGTGTTTTCAGTATCGGGGATACTGCTTAAACCCAAGCTTTTTACTTCAAACTCCAGTGGAATAACATTGAAGGAAAACTGAAAAGGCAAGGTATTTGAAGGTACATCAATTAGATCCTTAGGTTTAATACTAACTTTATATTTAACTCCAGCTTGCAATGGCTCTTCTGGTAGCCAAACAATTCTAGAAAGGCTTTCAAAAACAGGTATACCCTTAATAGCAGGAGAGATATGAATCACTTTACTTGCGTCTTTACCTAGTAACTCATCGCTAATGACATTGCGATTAAAGTAAATTTTGATGGGACTGTTTCGGGAGATAGTTCCTTGTGTGTGCCAGCCGCTTAATTTTTGCCAGCTAAAACTTGTCTGGTCGACTGTGTTCTTAGGTTTGTTTGCTTCTGTGTTTTCAGTTGTTATCTTTTGCTCAATTTGATCAGAGCTACTTTCCTTTTGAAGGGTAACTTCCGTTTTGCTGCTTCCCTCCTCGTTATTTTTATTTGCGTTACATCCAAGCAAGGACGCACTAAAAAATATTGCTAGAAAGATTTGATAACTGACCTTTGAAAACATTACATACCCCCGTATTTTAAACAACTATAGCAGTTCGCCAGCAATCATTTGTGGAAGTTGTTGTTGTTTATATGGAGACTATGTGCAATTGCACAAAACAGCCAGCCGAGCGAAGCGAGACAACGACTACCCGCAGGGCGAATGAACATTCATCATCAAGCCACGTCACTTAATTGGGCTGAACATGCTGGTAGAACGGATGTTATTGAATTCTTAAAAGCAGTCAGTTAGTAACCTTTAAAAGTGTATTTAGAAAATGATTGTGTGGCTTTTTACATCACAAGAGGACGTGAGGCTTTGGCGAGGTTAAAACATCAGGCCTACAATTAGTTTTACGCCACATTATTAATAGAGATGATTAAAGAAGGCAGTTATTAGCAGGGCGCGCCATGATTCGACTAAAACAAAATAAACCTGCTCTTGCATTTCAAAATATTAAAGAGGCGGTGCAGTTTCACCCTTTTTTAAAAGAACGGACAATGTTTCCTAGTCTTTAAAGCTATGCGCAACATTGCATAAAATGGACGAAAAGTAGGGGGGGGTGTGATTCCAGATTACTCAGTAGAATCAAATTAAAGCAAAACCAAATTATTACGATGAATTAATTCCGCGTCCCCTGCATAACCGAGTATTTCGCTAATCTTATTGCTGGGTGTTTTGTAAAGTTGGCGAACTTCATCGCTAGAGTAGTTAACTAAACCCCGCGCAATAACCTCACCTTTTGTATTTACACAGTCAACAATATCACCGCGTACAAACTCGCCTTCAGACTTTTCCACACCTATCGGTAACAAGCTGGTGCCTTTTTTCTTGATGGATTGGCATGCACCTTTATCTAGCATCAGTGCTCCGGTTGATTGGACTTGTCCTGCTATCCACTGTTTGCGTGCATTAAGCTGGGTATCATCGGGGGTTAACAAAGTACCAATTTCTTCACCTTGGGACAATCTTCGTAGTACATCATTCTCTCGCCCTGATGCAATGACAGTCGCACAACCAGAACGCGCTGCCCGTTGCGCGGCTGTTAATTTAGTTGCCATACCACCACTACAAAGTGCTGTAGAAATATCGCCAACAAATCCCATTAAATCTACATTGCTGGCAGAATCTTGGTTAATTAATTTTGCATCGTCGTTATGGCGTGGATCTTTGGTAAACAAACCTTCTTGATCGGTCAATATCACCAATAATTCAGCTTCAACTAAGTTTGCCACTAAAGCCGCTAAAGTATCATTATCCCCAAGGCGCATTTCTTCCAGAGCAACCGTATCGTTTTCATTAATAATGGGAAGTGCTTTAAACTTTAATAGGGTATTAATTGTGTTACGCGCATTTAAATAGCGCTTGCGATTGCTGACATCATCGTGAGTGAGTAATATTTGGGCAGCCTGAATTTTGTGCTTTTTAAACTGGGTTTCGTAGGCTTCGATTAAGCCTGTTTGTCCAATTGCCGCGGCAGCTTGTAATTCTGCAAGATTCGTCGGACGTTTGTCCCAACCCATGCGACATACACCTTCAGCTACAGAACCTGAAGATACCAAAATAATTTCAATACCTTTTTGGCGAAGTGTTGCGATTTGCTCTACCCAATCTTGAATTGCATCGTAGTCTAAACCCTGACCATCTTTCGTCAGTAAGGCGCTACCAATTTTGACTACCCAGCGCTTTGATTGTTTGGTGTATTTATCTCGCATTTATTTGATGCTTTCTTGTAATTCTTCCTGTTCTTTTTGATAGGTCTTTTCATCCATGTATTGCATGATTTGGTACATTAAGTCTTTGGTATTTAAACCCGCAACAGCCGAGATACTGAAAACCTTACCCTTCCATTTAAGGCGTTTAACAATATCATCACAATGTGCTTGTTGTTCATCTTCTGGAAGCAAGTCAATTTTGTTAAGCACTAACCAACGCTCACGACTTTCTAATTCATTGCCGAATTTTTTAAGCTCGTTCTCAATAACTTTTACCGAATGCACTGGATCTTCATTTTCATCCATCGGCGCAATATCAACGAGATGTAAAAGCAAACTGGTTCGAGAAAGATGCTTTAAAAATTGTATGCCCAAGCCAGCGCCTTCTGCAGCGCCTTCAATAACACCTGGAATATCTGCAATAACAAAACTTTTATAAGAGTCTACTTTTACTACGCCTAAGTTTGGATACAACGTTGTAAAAGGATAATTAGCAATTTTAGGGTGAGCTGATGATACAGCTGAAATCAAAGTAGACTTGCCAGCATTGGGCAAACCTAAAAGCCCAACATCTGCTAACACTTTCATTTCTAATCTTAAAACGCGCGTTTCGCCTTCTGAACCCGGCTTTGATTGGCGTGGCGCGCGATTAACTGAGCTTTTATAGCGGAGATTTCCAAGGCCGTGATAACCGCCTTGAGTGACCATCAACATCTCTTCATCTTCTGTTAAGTCACCAATTAACTCATCAGTTTCTTCAACATAAACCATCGTTCCAATAGGAACTTGAACGATTTTATCTTCGCCACGCGCACCTGTCATATTACGACTAAAGCCATTATCGCCACGCCCCGCCTCATAAAAACGTACATGACGAAAATCAGCTAACGTATTTAAACATTTATTAGCTTGCAGATAAACACAACCGCCATCACCACCGTCACCCCCATCAGGGCCGCCGTATTCGACGTACTTTTCACGCCGAAAGCTGACACAACCATTTCCTCCGTCTCCAGCTTTGGTTGTTATGACAACTTCATCAACAAATTTCATAGTGCGAGTTTAACTCATTTCTTAAAAGCTTTGCGATGAAAGACTTCTTTTATAAAAAAAAGGCAATAAAAAAGCCCCGACTAGCGGAGCTTCTTTAAAAGATGTTGAGTCTTATGCCGCTACGATACTAACGTATTTACGATTTTTTGGGCCTTTAACTTCAAAAAGTACTTTGCCGTCTGCTTTAGCGAATAGAGTATGATCTCTACCAAGCCCTACGTTTGTTCCTGGGTGAAACTTTGTTCCACGTTGACGAACAAGGATATTGCCTGCTAAAACTTCCTGCCCACCAAAACGCTTGACACCAAGACGTTTAGATACCGAATCGCGACCGTTGCGAGTACTACCCGCTGCTTTTTTATGTGCCATTTTTAAAACCTCTGTAATCTAACTAAGTGTGATTAATTACACTTAATCTTAATAAATTGTGTTAAATAGTATTTCTCTATTTCAAGCCGCGAAATTCTACAACCTGTTTATGCATGAGTCAATCAATATTTATCTTATACACATTGCCATTTTATGATGTTAGCACTTGACAGCTTCATTGCATCTACCTAGCATTCGTCGTTCGTTATTAATTAATATTATTCAATTTTTTTATTCTGTGGATTATAAAAACATACAAGTTTTAGCCGACCCTGACATGCAGCGCGTTGATGAATTAATTCAACGTCGTTTAAAGTCAGACGTGGTTCTGGTTAACCAACTCAGCAACTACATTATTAATAGTGGTGGCAAGCGCTTAAGGCCAATGATTGCCTTATTAATGGCGCGTGCCTGCG
>CAYTRF010000145.1:0-4710 GCA_964440065.1 uncultured Cocleimonas sp.
GGGGATGAATTTGATCTCGTTTCACATCGTAATCGGCTATCAGCAACGAGACAATAAACTGATTTATAGAAGAATAGGAGGGCGCTTTAAAACCCTTGTCGTTAAGACACTGGTTTCTAACAAGTTTACAAAAAGACTCTACTGTCTCGATACCTTCAAGCTCGGCTTCTGGAAGGCTGATGGCAAAATGCTTTTCAGTATCTAAAACAAGCTCTACCGTATCTAATCCCATTCAATGCAATATTAGCTAGCTATCGAACTTTCCGAAGCTCATTAACCGTTGATAACGTTTGTCTAATAAACTATCTGTATTCAATGCACGAAGCTCTCTTAAAATAGATTGCAAGGCTTCACGTATTCCTTCTGCAATCGCATCATAATCTCGATGTGCACCGCCTAATGGTTCGGGTATGATTCTATCAATCAACCCTAGTTTGATTAGCTTGTCAGAGGTAATTCCCAACGCTTCTGCTGCTTCAGCGGCTTTTGCCGCATCTTTCCATAGTATTGACGCACAACCTTCTGGAGAAATAACGGAATAGGTACTGTACTCCAGCATAACAACACGATCAGCAACAGCAATGGCAAGTGCGCCACCTGAGCCACCCTCGCCTGTAATTGTGGCAATAATGGGGGTACGAAGCTTTGCCATTTCATATAAGTTTCTAGCAATAGCCTCACTTTGTCCGCGCTCTTCTGCGCCTATGCCAGGATATGCACCTGGTGTATCAACAAATGTAATAACAGGTAAGTGGAACTTTTCAGCCAACTTCATAAAGCGAAGTGCTTTTCGGTAACCCTCAGGACGTGGCATACCAAAATTACGTTTGATATTTTCTTTCGTGTCACGACCTTTTTGATGCCCAATAATCATCACAGGATTACCCTCAAAACGGGCTATTCCACCAATTATGGCTTTATCGTCCCCATAAGCACGATCACCATGAAGCTGTTGGAAATCAGTGAAAATACGATCGATAATGTCAAAGGAATAAGGTCTTTTGGGATGGCGCGCTAGTTGACCAATTTGTTTTGAGTCCAACTTTGAAAAAATCGCCTTGGTAAGCGATTCAACCTTGCCTTCGAGACGCTCAACTTCTTCTCCTAAATTAACATCAGCACTACTTACGTAACGAAGCTCATCTATTTTAGCTTCCAATTCTGCAATTGGCTGCTCAAAATCTAGGAAATCAGGATTCATACTCTATAATCTTTTTAATGTATGTTGGTTTACTCGTTGCTATTCGCTTTATTATTCGCCAGTTTTATCGGATGCTGCAATTTCTTCATGCACCTTCTTCATGTCGATTCCTTTAACTTTAGAAATCACATCTTCTAACTGCTCTGCATTCAACATTCCTGGCTGAGAGAAAATCACAACTTGTTCACGAAAAATCATTAACGTCGGAATGGATCTAATTTGAAAATGACCTGCTAATTCTTGTTCTGTTTCGGTGTCAATTTTACCAAAAACGATATCATCGTGTTTTTCTGAAACGGTATCATAAATAGGTGCAAATGATTTACAGGGTCCACACCATTCCGCCCAAAAATCAACGATAACGATATCATTTTTTTCAATGGTTTCTTCAAAAGATTGTGCTGTTATATCAACTGTTGCCACGGCAACCTCCTATCAGTTAATGTTGCAGGGGAATATACGGCTTGATGCTATTAATATCAAGTTTCAATGTACTTTCTCTTGAGGAACTCCTCAATCACCCCATTTAGGAATCAAATTATGATCAATTTCCAAATGATCCAGTATTTTTGCCACCATAAAATCTATTAAGTCCTCGATTGATTGAGGATTTTGATAAAAGCCAGGATTGGCGGGCATGATAATGACATTCATGCGTGATAGCTTTAGCATATTTTCTAGGTGAATATCTGAGAGTGGTGTTTCTCTAATCACTAAAATTAACTTCTTGCGTTCTTTTATGGCAACATCTGCTGCTCGTTCTAGCAGGTTTTTACTGCTTCCTACCGCAATGGAGGAAAGTGTTCCCGTTGTACAAGGACAAACAATAGTGGCATCAGAAACACCCGAACCGCTAGCAATCGGTGCCATCCATTGTTCTCTTTCATAGGCTTTAATCTGACCTT
Source organism: uncultured Cocleimonas sp. (assembly GCA_964440065.1). Taxonomy (GTDB): domain Bacteria; phylum Pseudomonadota; class Gammaproteobacteria; order Thiotrichales; family Thiotrichaceae; genus Cocleimonas. The sequence goes on from CAYTRF010000145.1 coordinate 2,107, forward strand.
TTTTGGCTGAATAAAGTTCGGTAAAAAAAGTTTCTATTTCAGAGGCACGGCTGGGAATTTTTAAATCGGTTTCGGTTTTAATAACAATTTGAGCAGGTTTTGATAGCAAGAAAGAAATTGAGATCCCAGCTTTTACCAGCTCCTCCAATAAACGCAGACCGTATTGAGCGCCAGATGCGCCTGTCATTATTAGGGTTACGGTATTTAATTTATTCATATCTTTTGATTCTTGTAAATATTAACAAAATCGTAGTTAGTCTGGTCAATAAGTTCAAAAAACACATTAAAAGTAGTTCTGCTGAACGGAACGCACCTTGTTTCGACCATTACTTCGTCTTGCTTCGCAATACTATGCATACTTTCTTGCGCTTAAGGCGCTACAAAAGCAACACCCCCCCACTTTTCTTCGTTTTTTTACATATCATTGTGCTAAAGCATCCAGTAATTTATCATGGATACCACCAAATCCACCATTGCTCATTACCAATAGTTGATCTGTTGCGTTTGCATCTGCTGTTACCGCTGAAACCAGATCATCAATGCTATTATAAAGCGTTCCTTTTTCACCAAGCTGATCCATTAGACTGCCCATATTCCAGTCTAAACCTTCAGGTTGATATAATAATACTTGATCCGCTATTGCTAATGACCCTGCTAGTAATTTTTTATGTGTACCTAAGCGCATGGTATTGGAACGAGGCTCTAAGATGGCAATAATTTTATGATCACCCACATTATTGCGTAAGCCCTTTAGCGTTGTTTCAATAGCGGTGGGATGGTGCGCAAAATCATCATACACTTTTACACCTGCAACTTCTCCACGTAATTCCATACGCCGTTTAATGCCTTTAAATTCAGACAAGGCTTCAATTGCATGTTTAACGGGTACACCTGCATGTCTAGCGGCGCTAATGGCAGCTAAGGCATTACTTACATTGTGCTTCCCTAGCAAGCCCCAAACAACAGTTCCTTGAAGTTCGTCATCGAGGAACACATCAAATTTAGAACCATCTTTATTTTGGTAGCAAGTAGTCCAGCCTTCACTATTACTAGAAAGATCCTCAGCATCAGAACCACTGAAATATTCAGTCTGTGACCAACACCCTCTATTGAGTACATCCTGTAGATTGTTTTCTTCTGCGTTAGTAACTGCTAGACCTTGTTCTGGAAGAGTTCTCATCAAATGATGAAATTGCGTTTTGATGGCATCTAAATCAGGGAAAATATCTGCATGATCGAATTCTAAATTATTCAACACCAAGGTTTTTGGATGATAATGGACGAATTTGGAACGCTTATCAAAGAAAGCCGTATCGTATTCATCTGCCTCAACCACAAAAAATGGCGAATCTCCCAAGCGCGCTGAAACACCAAAGTTTTCAGGCACACCACCGATTAAAAACCCTGGATTTAAGCCCGCATATTCCAGTATCCAAGCCAAAATACTCGCAGTTGTGGTTTTACCATGCGTCCCCGCAACAGCCAACACCCAACGGTCTTTTAATATATTCTCATAAAGCCACTGAGGGCCTGAGGTATAAGACAAGCTTTTATTGAGCATCTCTTCAATAATAGGCATACCGCGCGACATTACATTACCAACCACGATTTGATCTTGATAATCTTTTAGTCGCTTAGGGTCGAAACCTTTTTGAATTTCAATTCCTTTGGACTCAAGCAAAGTACTCATTGGAGGGTAAACATTTTCATCTGAGCCTGAGACCTCAGCTCCTGCTTCTTTGGCAAGTTGTGCTATCCCTCCCATAAATGTGCCACATATCCCAAGGATATGTATTTTAGAGTCCATCTAATGCTTCCAATTCATCAATTAAATCCGTATCACCTTTTTCATCAACTTTACCATCACGGATTAAATGATCTCGTCTTTGTAGCCAGACAGCATTAACAGCATCGTAAGGATCATCTGAGATATCTTTAAATGCCTCTTCTGCTGAAAAAAAGTCAGCTCGCTTATCAATACTCTTCCCTGCAAAGAAGTAAAGACTCTTTTTTGAATAACTTGTTGGATTGGTGAGACCATCGATGCTTAACTCAGCGATAGCATCTCTCACAGTAGAAGGACCCAGTATGGGAAGCATAATATAGGCACCTGAAGGAACCCCCCAATGTGCTAATGTTTGACCAAAGTCTTCTTCGTGTCGTTCGATACCCGCTTCAGTTGCCACATCCAACAAACCACCTAGCCCTAAGGTAGTATTTACTAGAAATCGCTCTGTACTATCAACAGCATTTTTTGGTTTTAACTGCAATAGACTATTAAAAGTATTGCTTATTTCTTCAAGATTAAGAAAGAAGTTAGTAACACTAGTATCAACTATTTCGGGTGTAGCTGCTTGATAGGCTTTAGCAATAACTTTTAGAAAATGTTTATCAATGAATGCATTAGCGTTAAATATTTTACGATTGATATTCTCATAAGGATCTTTATTCTCTTCTTGTTGCTGCTTAGCAGACAATCCGCCCTTTTCTTGCTGCGGGCGTGTCTGACTGCATGCGCTCATAAATAACAACGACGCAACAACAAGTAGACTTAGTGAGTATTTTTTTGAAAGCAATGATGTGCTTATTAAGAAGTAATTTATA